>JACDCH010000488.1 GCA_013694495.1 Acidimicrobiia bacterium
GGGCAGGAGCTCGCCGCCGCCCTGCGCTTCGCCACCGCCGCCGCGACCCTCAAGGTGGGGCGGGCCGGTGCCCGCTCGTCGCCGGTCCGCGCCGACGTCGACGCCCTCCTCGCCCCCCGCTGACCGCACCTCGCGCCGGGGCGTACCGTGCGGGGGATGGCGGACGAGCTGCTCCGGTGCCCGCGATCGACAGAGCCGGCATGAGCACGACGGCGCTCGCCGAGGCGCTCGACCGGCTGCCCAAGGTCGAGCTGCACTGCCACGTCGAGGGCACGATGCGGGCCGCGACCGTCGTCGAGCTGGCGGCGAAGAAACGGCATCGTGCTGCCGGTCGAGGACCCGACCGAGCTCTACCGCTACGACTCGCTCGACGGGTTCCTCGAGATCTTCTGGCTCGTGCAGTCCGTCCTCGGCGACAAGGACGACTGGGCTCGGCTGGCGCGGGAGTCGGCGCTCGACGGCCACGCCCACGGGCTCGTCTACCGGGAGGCGTTCTTCACGCCCGCCCGTCACGTGGCCGCCGGCCAGGACCTGGCCGAGATCGTTGCCGGCCTCGACGAGGGGTGCGCTGCCGCGAGCGCCGAGACCGGCGGCGAGGTCGACGTCAACCTCGTGCTCGACTTCGACCGCGACTTCGGTCCGGGCGCGGCGGTGGAGCTGGCCGAGCAGCTGGCGGGGCTCCGCCGGCGCGGCGCGCCCGGCATCGAGCGGGTCCTCGGCGTCGGCTACGACTCCACCGAGATCGACCAGCCCCCCGCCGGGTACGCCGAGGCGTTCCGCATCGTCGGCGCCGCCGGCTTCCGGCGCACCGCGCACCAGGGCGAGAACTCCGGGCCCGACGCCATCGCCACGTGCATCGACGTGCTCGGCGCGGAACGAATCGATCACGGCATCTCGATCCTCGACAGCCCTGCGCTCACGGCCCGGTTCGCGGCCGAGCGGATCCCGCTGACGGTGTGCCCGAACTCGAACATCCGCATCGCCAACGCCTACGCGCGCCTCGAGGACCACCCCTTCGCCGCCATGCGCGAGGCGGGGCTGGTCGCCACGCTCAACACCGACGACCCGTCGCTCACCGACCTCGACCTCGGCTACGAGTACGCATCGGTCGCCGCCGCCTTCGGCTACGGCTGGGACGACATGGTCGCCATCGCCCTCGACGGCGTCGAGGCCTGCTGGCTGGATGCCGCCGGCAAGGCCGCGCTCGTGGCCCGCGTCGAGGACGCCCGCCGTGCCCTTCGCCCCGAGGAGGTCCCCGAGCCGTGACCACGTCCATCCCGGTCGTCGACCTCGTGGCGCCCACCGCGGTTGACGACCTCCGGAAGGCGTGCGAGGAGGTCGGCTTCCTCTCCGTCGTCGGCCACGGGGTTCCCGAGGAGGTCGTCGAGCGGGCGTTCGCCACCGCCCGGCGCTTCTTCGCACTGCCCGTCGAGCAGAAGGGGTTCGCCACGCTCGACTCCGGCGTCCTCAACCGCGGCTACGACGGGTTCGGCAGCCAGAAGCTCGACCCCGCCGCCACCGCCGGCGACCTCAAGGAGGTCTGGGACATCGGCCTCGACCTCCCGTGGGACCACCCGCTCGTCGTCGCCGGCACGCCGATGCACGGCCCGAACCCGTGGCCCGACGACCTGCCGTGGTTCCGCGAGCCCGTCGAGGCGTTCTACGCCGCGGCTCGCGACCTCACCGAGCGGCTGCTGTCGATGATCGCCGTCGGACTCGGGCTGGCGCCCGACGCGTTCGCCGGGTACCACCGGACGCCGATCGCCACGATGCGGCTGCTGCACTACCCGCCGGCGACGGCGAAGACGGTCGACGACCAGGTCGGCGCGGGCGCCCACACGGACTGGGGCGCCATCACGGTGCTCGCCCAGGACGAGGTCGGCGGGCTGCAGGTGCGCGACCCGGACTCGGGCGCGTGGCTCGACGTCGTGTCGGTGCCCGGCGCCTTCGTCGTGAACATCGGCGACCTCCTGGCGCGGTGGACGAACGACCGGTTCCGCTCGACCATGCACCGGGTCGTGCCCCCACCCCGGGACCGGTACTCGGTCGTGTTCTTCATGGACCTCGACCACCGCGCCCGCATCGAGGTGCTGCCGTCGTGCGTCCCCGAGGGGGGCGCGCCGCGCTACGAGCCGACGACGGCGGGCGAGCACCTCCTGATGAAGTTCCGCGAGTCGATGCCCGCCCTGGAGCTCTGAGCCGGCTGTGCCCACGCTGCTCACCGGCGGCTTCGTGCTGCCCTGCGACGGCACCCGCACGATCCACGAGGACGGCGCCGTCCTGCTGGCCGATGACGGCACGATCGCCGCCGTCGGGCCGGCCGCCGACGTGGCCGTCCGGCCCGAAGCCGGCGCCCCCGGCGTCGAGGTCGTCGACACATCGGGCCACGCGGTGCTGCCCGGCCTCGTCAACGCCCACCTGCACTCCGGCCTCCTGCGGGGCACGGCCGAGTCGATGTCGCTGTGGGACTGGCTGCAGACCTACGTCGACCCAGCCCACAAGGCGCTCACGCCCGACATCAGCGAGGCGGCGTCACTCGTCTGCTACGCCGAGTCGCTCCTCGCCGGCACCACCTCGGTGCTCGACATGTGGCGGTTCCCGGAGCGCTCGGCGGCCGTCGCCGGCCAGCTCGGCATCCGGGCGACGCTCGCCCCGTACGTGGCCGACGAGGAGGGCTACGACTACTTCGAGACGCTCGCCACCAACCGGGCCGCCATCGAGGCCGTCCACGGCGCCCACAACGGCCGGGTGCAGGTGTGGGTCGGCCTCGAGCACCTCCTGTACTGCACCGAGAAGTGCTTCGCCGACGCCGTGGCCCTGGCCGACGAGGCCGGCACCGGGATCCACACCCACAGCTCGGAGACGATTTGGGAGGTGCAGGAGTCGATCAAGCGCTGGGGTGCCCGCCCGATCCACGTGATGGAGCGACGGGGCATCTGCCGGCCCGGCACGGTGATCGCCCACTGCGTGTGGCTCGACGACCAGGAGCTCGCCATCCTCGCCGGCACCGGCACCGCGGTGGCGCACTGCCCGTGCTCGAACATGAAGCTCGCCTCGGGGCCGGCGCGGGTGGCGGCCATGCGGGCGGCGGGCATCACCGTCGGCCTCGGCTCCGACGGCGAGAAGGAGAACAACGACCTCGACCTGTTCGGCGAGATGAAGGCGGCGTCGCTCCTGGCCAAGCTCTCGGCCCTCGACCCGACGGCCGGCGACCCGTGGGACATCCTCGCCATGGCCACCCTCGACGGCGCCCGTGCCCTGGGGCAGGACGCCTACGCCGGCTCGCTCGAGCCGGGCAAGCAGGCCGACGTCGTGGTGGTCTCGCTCGGCGGCCTGCACACGACGCCGGTCATGCGGGGCCCGCTGTCGAACGTCGCCGCCCATCTCGTGTTCTCGGCCAAGGGGTCCGACGTCCGCCACGTGTGGGTCGACGGCGACCACGTCGTGGCCGACGCCCGACTCGTCCACGCCGACGAGTCCGACATCCGCTCCACCGCGCAGGCGGCGGCCGAGGAGCTGTTCGAGCGCCGTTCCCTCCTCGACCCACCCCTCCCCGGCTGGCCGACCGCCGGCGCCTGACCCGCAACTGGGGGCAGCAACCGCGACATGGTGTCGATAGCTGCCCCCGGTTCAGCGGGAGGGGGGCGGGCCCGGCGGGGAAGCGGACGGTTCCTGTCCGCATCAGCGGGCAGGGTGGACGGCATGGCAGCAGAGATCACCCGCATGCAGGTCGCCTTCGACACGAAGGACGCCCACTCGCTCGCCCGCTTCTGGGGCGAGGCCTTCGGCTACGAGGTCGAGGACAACCACGACCAGATCGAGCACGTGGTCGCGGCCGGCTTCGCCACCGCCGACGACTACCTCGAGCGCGATGGCCGCAAGGTCTGGAGGGGGGCGGCAGCGGCCAACCACCCCGCCGGCAGCCTCCCCCGACTGCTCTTCCAGGACGTGCCCGAGGGCAAGACGGTGAAGAACCGCGTCCACCTCGACGTCTCCTTCGACGCCGCCGCCCGCGACGCGGAGGTCGAGCGCATCATGGGGCTCGGCGCCACGAAGCTGCACGACGGGCAGCAGGGACCGCACACCTGGGTCACGCTCATCGACCCCGAGGGCAACGAGTTCTGCATCTCCTAGCGGGGTCCTACAGGCCGGCGCGCAACTCGGCCGATTCGACGACCGCACACCCGGTGCGTCGGTGCGAAGCTGGTGGGTGATGCCGTACTGGGTGCTCGAATACGAGGTGGTCGACGACTACGTCGAGCGGCGGGGGTCGTACCGCGCCGACCACCTCGGGCTGGCGACGGCCGCCCGCGAGCGGGGCGAGCTCGTGCTCGCCGGCGCCCTGGGCGACCCGGTCGACGGCGCGCTGCTGGTCTTCCAGGCCGACGGCGCCGGCGCGGCCGAGGCCTTCGCGGCGGCTGATCCTTACGTGCTCAACGGGCTCGTGACGTCGTGGCGGGTTCGCCCCTGGCACGTCGTCGTCGGCGGCTGAGCGGTGATCAGGGGCGCGGGCGCGCTGCTCGTCCTCGCCTTCGCGGCGGGCTGCGGCACCGGGCAGGACCCCAGGCTCGCCATGGGAGCGCAGTCACCCCCGACCACCGAGCCGTCATCCACGACGACGACGACGACCACGACCACGCTGCCGGCGTCCACCACGATGACGCTCCCGCCGCCGACGGCTCCGCAGCCACCGACCGCGCCCCCGACCACGGCGCCGCCGCCCCGCCTGCCCCCGCCGCCGATCACCGAAACCGGTTACTCACCCTACGCAGTCGCCGGGCCGGTGACGCTCGTGCACCCGGCTGCGCTCGTGGTGCGGGTCGCGTTCCACGAGTCGAACCACGACGGGGCGCAGCGCCAGGAGGCCCTCGCCACCGCCGCGTCCCCGATCGCTCTCGACACCAGGGACCGGGGCACCGATCGGCAATCCGCCGCCGACATCGTGGTCGACCCCGCCACCGAGATCCGGGCGCCGGTGACGGGAACGGTGCTGCGGGGCGGGTCGTACACCCTGTACTGCGACGACACCGACGAGTACGTGGTCATCGAGCCCGACGACCGGCCGGGGTGGGAGGTCAAGGTGCTCCACTTCGTCGGTCTCCGGGTGGGTCGGGGCGACCGGGTGGAGGCGGGTGTGACCGTCATCGGCGATCACGCCCACCAACTGCCGTTCGAGTCGCAGGTCGACGAGCTCGTCCCGCCCGGCCAGGCGTCGCCCCACGTCCATGTCGAGGTGGTCGACCCCTCGATCCCCGACCGCCCCGGCGAGGGCTGCTGAACGACCCCCGGCGCGGGGCGTCAGCTCGACCGGCTCAAGGTGGCGTAGCCGTAGGCGACGCCGATGCCGTGGCCCAACCGGTGGCCCTGGACGGCCCATCGATCCGACAGCGACACCCGGGCCCGCACGGCGACGGCGAGCTCGACGGCCTGGCCCGCCGGGTCGTCGCTCGGGCCCAGAGGAGCAGGGCCACGATGGCGATCACCGGGGCGGCCACGATCGTGAGCCGCGACGCCGGGCCGGGATAGCCGTCGGCGACCAGGACCATGGCGGCAGAGCCCAGGAGGAGGAGGGTCACGGAGGCGATGGCGACGCGCCGCCGGATGAACACGACGCCACGAGCGCTCCCCCACGACAGCCGACGCGAACAGCAGCGCGATCCGGCGCTGCGTCCGCACGAAACCATCCGGGCCGACCAGCAGCTCGAGCGCCCCCGGTCGACGTCTCCCCGCCGCCATCACGCCATCTTGGCGCGAACCGGACAGCCGATCAGGTGAGGGCGGGCTCCGGGGGCCAGGATCTCGGTCGGGCGGTGCGGGCGGCGGGTGCGGATGAGCTGCGCACCCCGGCTGCGGCCACGATGCAGAGGCCGCCGGCGATGGGGAAGGCAGCTCGTAGGAGCCGGTCGACGTGCGGGTCGTGGCCGAGACGTCGGTGTTCGTCGCCGCGCCGAGCTGGTGGGCGGCGAACACCCAGCCGTAGACGACACCGGACGCTCGGGGTCGACTGGAAGCCGACCGCCCCCAGCAGCGTGACGAACGTGACCGTCGCGACCACCCAGGCGTCGGGACGGCGGGCTCGCTGCGGCACCGCCGGATCGTCGCAGACGCGCCGGGGCTGGATGTCGGGGATTCCTGCCAGCTCCCGTCACAGCTCGGTCATACCGTCGCGGCCATGCCTCCCCGCCTCGCCGTCACCGGTCTCGTCGTCTCCGACATGCCCGCTGCCCTTGCCTTCTACCGTCGCCTCGGCCTCGCTATCCCGGCGGCAGCCGACACGGAGCCCCACGTGCAGCTCGCGGTGGCCGACGGCATCGACCTCACGTTCGACACCGAGGACACGATGCGTTCCTTCGACCCGGGCTGGACGCCGCCGTCCAGCGGCCAGCGCTCCGCCCTCGGGTTCACCTGTGACTCGCCGGCCGAGGTCGACTCGACCTACGCCGACCTCACCGGCGCCGGTTACGAGGGCCACCTCGCCCCCTTCGACGCCTTCTGGGGCATGCGCTACGCCACCCTGCACGACCCGGACGGCAACGCCGTCGACCTCTACGCGCTCCTCCCCACCTGAGTCACGTGCGGTCGGGAGGCTCGCGACTCAGCGAGCGACGCGTTCGTCCCGCCTGCAGGCGCGGTCGTCCGGCGGTGGTCGCGACGGATCGGGAGGTTCGGCCCAGGTCGGTGAACACCAGGTGCGGTCGCCGGGTGGGCCGGTGAGGTCGTACCCGCGGTGGGTGACGAGGTCGTGGTGGTGGGGGACACAGCCAGGCCAGCTCGTCGAGCGTGGTGCAGTGAGTGTGCCTCCAGCCCGTGCCGGTGTGGTGGATCTCGAGGTTGAACGACGACCCGCACCCGGGGACCTCGCAGCGGTAACCGCGCGCCTGCATCGCGGTGCGCTGGCGGGCGGTGACCTGGCGTCCCCCGTGCGCAACCGTGCGGACCTCCTCGCCGTCCTCGACGAGCAGCGCCAGGAACGCCTCGCCCAGGATGCTCGCCACCCACGCCGGATCGACGGGACCGACACCGGCGATGTGGCACGTGCCGCCGGGGTGGCGCCGCCGCTCCCTCAGGGTCTCGGCGTCGATGTGCACGAACACGGTGGTGTGAGCCCGGGGCGCGCCCTTCGGGACGACCGCCGAGACGGTCGAGTCGTCGACCACAGCGGGGGCGTGGGCGGCGCGGGCGAGATCGAGCAGGGCGTCGGCGGCGTAGGCCTCGCGAGGCTCGTGCTCACCCGCCAGGCGGCCGGCCTCGAACCGGGCATGGGTGAACGGCTCGAGCAGCGCGTCGAGCTCGGCGATCACCTCGGGTACATGGCGCAGGTGGAGGTGCGCCGCACCGTCGGACCCCAGCCACGACCGCAGGAACCGCTCGCGGCGGATCCGCTCGCGCCGGGTTGCGCCATCGGGATCGGCGTTGGCCTTCGTGCGGGCGCACCGGTCCTTCAGTTGCGGCAGCGCATCGCGCTTCGCGGCACCGAGGAGCTCGCGCTCGGCGGCGGGATCGGCCGTCGCCGCGTCGGCGATCGGCTTGGCCTGCTCCTCGGAGAGGTCGCCGTTGGCGACGGCCTCGTCGGTGGCGCCGAGGTCGCGCAGCTTCTTCGAGGTGTCGATCGCA
>JACDCH010000572.1 GCA_013694495.1 Acidimicrobiia bacterium
CGTGTTCGCCGTGCACGACCGGGCCGACGCCGAGGGCCTCGCACGCGACGACCCCGGCGCGTTCTTCCCCGAGCGCATCGAGGCCGCCATCGACGCGGGGTCGGGCGCCGAGGTCGTGCAGATCGGCCGGCGGAACACGTCCTGGTACTCGGGCGCCGCCGTGTCACCGATGGCCCTCGTACCCCACCCCCGGCCGGCGGTCGGCGGGCAGCTCCGGGAGGTGCTCGACGGCGTGCTCGCCGGCCAGGAGCCCGACGAGGCGGAGCTGGTCGCCCTGTTCGCCGCCCGGGGTCGTGAGGTCGGCGCGGTCGCCGAGGTGGCCGACGAGTTGCGCCGCCGCATCGTGGGCGACGACGTCACCTACGTCCGCAACCGCAACATCAACTACACGAACGTCTGCACGTTCAAGTGCCGCTTCTGCGGGTTCTCGAAAGGCCCGCTCAGCCTCAACCTCCGCGGCAAGCCGTACCTGCTGACGCTCGACGACATCGCCGGACGCGTCCGGGAGGCGGCGGACATCGGCGCCACCGAGGTGTGCCTCCAGGGCGGCATCCACCCGAACTTCGACGGCGACTACTACATCGACGTGGCGCGCGCCGTGCGCGACGCCGTGCCCGACATCCACATCCACGGGTTCACCGCCCTCGAGGTCACCGAGGGCGCGAAGCGCCTCGGCGAGCCGCTGGCCGACTACCTGCGCCGCCTGCAGGACGCCGGGCTGCGCAGCCTGCCCGGCACGGCGGCCGAGATCCTCGACGACGAGATCCGGGCGATCCTCTGCCCCGACAAGATCGACACGCAGGAGTGGCTCGACGCCCACCGCACCGCGCACGCCGTCGGCCTCCGCTCGAACATCACGATGATGTTCGGGTCGGTCGAGACGCCCAGCTCCTGGGCCCGCCACCTCGTGGTCACCCGCGCGCTACAGCGCGAGACGGGAGGGTTCACCGAGTTCGTCGGGTTGCCGTTCGTGCACATGGCCGCGCCCATCTACCTCCAGCGCAAGGCCCGCCGTGGCCCCACCTTCCGCGAGGTCGTCCTCGTCCACGCCGTGGCCCGCATCGCCTATGGCGACCTCATCCCGAACGTGCAGGCGTCGTGGGTCAAGATCGGCGCCGACGGCGCCCGCCAGCTCCTCCAGTCCGGCTGCAACGACCTCGGCGGCACCCTCATGGACGAGAACATCAGCCGGGCCGCCGGCGCCGCCCACGGCCAGGGCATGGACCAGGCCGGGTTCCTCGCCATCACCGAGCCGCTGGGCCGGCCGCTGGTGCAGCGCACCACGCTCTACGGCGTCCCCGCAGCTCTCGGCGTCGAGGCCGTCGGGTCGCCGTCGTAGGTTGTCGGCCGTGACGCGCCGTCCAGTCCCGCCCCCGTGATCTGCAACCACTGCGGCACCGTGGTCGACGCCGAGCTCGACGAGGCCGGCGGCCCGATCGCCCCGCCCGGGTGGTCGTGGGCACCGTCGGCGCGCGGCGTGCAGTACATGTGCCAGGCGTGCACGCGCGCCAACGTGCGCAGCATCGAAGCCAAGCTGTCGGAGGAGTGGTGGTGACGGCCAAGCCCGACAGGAAGCCCGGCCCGCGCACCCGCTACCGCACCGGCGACGCCGAGCTCGACCAGCAGCTGCTGGCGGTGCTCGAGCAGGCCGGCGCCACCCAGGACCTCGACCAGCTCTTCGAGATCCTCGTGTCCGGCGTCCGGCTGGCCGGCGACGACGCCGACCGTCTCGACCTCAAGATCACGAACGCCGCCCTCAAGGAGATGCGCAGCGCGTTTCGAGCGTTCGCTCCCCTCCGCGACCGGCCCAAGGCCACCATCTTCGGTTCGGCCCGCACGGCCCGCGATCATCCGGCCTACGACCAGACGCTCCAGCTGGCGGCGGCCCTCGCGGCCGAAGGGTGGATGGTCGTCACCGGTGCCGGCCCCGGGATCATGGCGGCCGGGCTCGAGGGCGCCGGCGTCGAGAACAGCATCGGCGTGAACATCCGGCTCCCGTTCGAGTCCGTGCCGAACCCGTACGTGTCCGGCGACCGTCTCATCACCATGAAGTACTTCTTCACCCGCAAGCTCATGCTGATGAAGGAGTCACACGGCTTCGTCTCGATGCCCGGCGGGTTCGGCACGCTCGACGAGACGTTCGAGCTGCTGACGCTCATCCAGACGGGCAAGGCGTCGCCCGCGCCGATCGTGCTGCTCGACGAGCCCGGCGGCACGTTCTGGGACGGGTTCATCCGATTCGTCCGCGACGTCGACGCCCACGGCTACATCGACGCCGACGACCTCGACCTCTTCAAGATCACCGACGACGTCGCCGTGGCCGTCGAAGAGCTGGTGACGTTCAGCCGCAACTTCCACTCGATCCGGTGGGCCGCCGGCCAGCTCGTGGTGCGCCACCGGTTCCCGGTCACCGACGACGAGCTCGCTGCGCTCGACGACGAGTTCACGCCCCTCTTGACCGCGGGTCGGATCGAGCGGTCGGGCCCCCTCCCGGCCGAGGTCACCGACGACGACCACCTCGACCTCGAGCGCCTCGTGCTCACGGCCGACAGCTCCAAAGCCGGGTGGCTGCGCCGGCTGCTCGACCGGCTCAACCGCCTCCCGTCGGTCCCCGCCGACGCCCATCCCCTCCCACCGCGCGACGTCGAGCCCTCGCTCGACGCGTGAGCGCCGGCTGCCGGACCGACGCAGCCGTCAGTCCGAGCTCGCGCCGCGCAGGATGGTGGCGGCCTCGCTGATCCGGCGGCGGGCCTTCGTGAGGCGGCGCTCCTCGGCACCCGCTGCGGCCGCGCCCTCGTCGGCGAGGGCGGTGCGGAGGCGGTCGAGGGCCAGATCGGCGAGCTCGTCGGCGATGGCGTCGAGGCGGTCGGCCAGGTCTTCGAGGGCGGGGCTGCTCACGGGTGCAGAGCTTCGTCGATGAGCTGCACGGGGTGGACCACCGCCACTCCGGCGGCGGCCAAGTGGATGGCGCAGCCCGGGTTGGCCGACGCCACCACCGCCGCGCCGCTGCGCCCGATGGCGGCCACCTTGCGGTCGCGGATGGCGACGGCGAGGTCGGGGTGGAGGGCGGCGTACGCGCCGCCGGCGCCGCAGCACAGCCCCTCGTCGTCGAGCTCGACGAGGTCGTCGACGAACGGCGCCAGGACGAGCCGCACCGGGAGGTGGGCCCGCTGCACGTGGCGCAGGTGGCAGGGGTCCTGCACCGCGACCGGTCCCGGGCGGCGGTACCCGGGCCTCGCCGGCGGCAGGCGATCGAGCCGTCCCGCCAGCCACTCGTGCACGTCGACGACCCGGGCGCTGAACGCCGCCGCCTCGGGCGTACCCAGCAGGTGTCCGTAGTCGCGGAGCTGGGC
>JACDCH010000622.1 GCA_013694495.1 Acidimicrobiia bacterium
TTGAGCCCGCCGTACTTCACGAACGGCACCCGCCGGGCGGTGAGCTCGAGCTCGAGCAGCGCCGAATGGTGCCCGGCCCGGACCAGCACCGCTTGGTCGAGGAGGGCCGTGCCCCGCTCGAAGGCGGCGAGGATCGCCCGGCACACCTCGGCCGACTGGTCGCCCTCGTCGGCGCAGGCCACCAGCGCGGGCCGGGGCCCGGCCCCCCGCTGCGAGCGGAGCACCTTGTCGTGGCGCCCGTCGGCCGGCATCCCGGCCAAGACGGCGTTGGCGGTGGCGAGGATCTGCGGGGTGGAGCGATGGTTGTCCTCGAGCAGGACGACGTCGGCGTCGAAGCGGTCGGGGAAGTCGAGGATGTTGCGGACCGTCGCCGCCCGGAACGAGTAGATCGACTGCGCGTCGTCGCCCACCGCCGTGACGGTGGCCCCGCCCGCGGCCATCCCGACCAGGATCTCCGCCTGCAGCGCGTTCGTGTCCTGGTACTCGTCGACCAGGACGTGGTCGAAGCGCCCGGCGATCTCGGCTGCGACCTCGGGCACCCGCAGGAGGGCCGCCCAGCACAGCAACAGGTCGTCGTAGTCGACGACCTGGGCGCCGCGCTTGCGGGCGACGTAGGCGGCGAACGTGGCCTTGAGCTCCTCGGCATCGTGGCGGCACCAGGGGAACGACGTCTCGAGCACCGTTCGCAGTGGCGTGCTCGTGTTGATGCAGCGCGACAGGACCGCCGCCATCGTGTCCTTCTTCGAGCGGCGGTGGTCGGGGGCCTCTCGCCCCTCGTGGCCGTCGAGCTCGGCCCGGCACAGCGCGAGGAGGTCGGCCGCGTCGGACTGGTCGAGCACCGTGAACGACGGCTCGAGGCCGAGGGCCCGGCCGTGGAGGCGCAGGAGGCGGTTGGCGACGGCGTGGAACGTGCCGCCCCAGGCCCGCCCCGCGACGTCGGCACCGCCGGTCGCACCGGCCCGGCGCAGGAGCTCGGCTGCAGCTCGGCGGCTGAAGGTGAGCAGCAGGATGCGCTCGGGCGGGGTGCCGTCGGCCACGAGGCGGGCGACCCGGGCGGCGAGCATCGTGGTCTTGCCGGTGCCGGCTCCGGCGACGACCAGCAGGTTGCGGCCGGTGTGCTCGACCGCCCGGCGCTGCGCTGCCGTGAGGCCGACGGCGGGCACGGCGGCCGGGCCGCTGGGGGCGAACATGCGTGCGACGGTAGCAGCAGAGACGAACGGACGTTCGGATGGCGGAGCGGCCGGGCCGGTGCGCGAGGCTCGACCCGATGACGACCGCCGAGACCCGCCCGGTCCCGCCACCGGCCGAGGCGCGCGCCTTTGGGGCGCCGTTCGTGCTCGTGGTCGCCTCGGCGCTGGCGTACTTCGTCGGACTCGGCATCCTCGCCCCCGTCCTGCCCCGCTACGTGGAGGACGAGCTCGGCGGCGGCGGCGCCCAGGTCGGCATCGTCGTCGGGGCGTTCGCCCTCACCGCCGCGCTGCTGCGGCCCTGGGTCGGCCGGGTGGGCGACCAGCGGGGCCGCCGGGTCCTCGTGCTCGGCGGCTGCCTCGTCGCCGGCGTGTCGATCCTCGGCTACGGGCTCCCGGGCGGGTTGGCCGTGCTCGTGCTCATGCGGCTCGTGAGCGGCATCGGTGAGGCCGCGACGTTCGTCGGCGCTGCGACCTCGGCCCAGGACCTCGCCCCGCCCGCCCGCCGGGGCCAGGCCACGAGCTTCTTCTCGATCGCCATCTACGGCGGCCTCTCGGCCGGGCCGCCCCTCGGCGACTGGATCTACCGCCAGCACGGCTCGGGGCCGGTGTGGGTGGCGGCGTCGGCGGCCACGCTCCTCGGCGCGCTGCTCGCCCTGGGCCTGCCGAAGCCGGACCGGACCGCGAAGAAGGCGGCGCCGACCGGGCCCCCGGCCCGGGGCCTCAGCGGCATTTTCCACCCGGCCGCGCTCCGCCCTGGCGTCGTCCTCGGGTTGGCCGCCACCGGCTACGCCGGCTTCGCGTCGTTCGTGCCGCTGTACATCGACGACATCGGCGTGTCGACCGCCGGGCCGGTGTTCGTGGAGTACGGCGTCATCGTGCTGGCGGTGCGGATCCTGGGCAGCCGGCTGCCCGACGCCCTCGGCACCCGCCGGGGCCCGCTCGCCGCCCTCGCCCTCCAGGCCGCCGGCCTCCTGCTGCTCGGGGCGTGGGCCAGCCCGACCGGCCTCTACGTGGGCACGGGCATCTTCGCCGCCGGCGTGTCCCTGCTCTACCCGGCGCTCTTCCCGGCCGTGGTCGACGCCGCCCCCGAGGCCGAGCGCAGCCGCGCCATCGCCACGTTCACCTTGTTCTTCGACCTGTCCCAGGGCATCGGGGCACCCGTGCTCGGCCTGGTCGTGGCGGGTACGAACGAGCGCGGCGCGTTCGTGGGCGCCGGCCTGGCGTCGGTCGCCGGCTACCTGCTCCATCGCCGCGCCCCCCTCGCCCCACCCAGCCACAGCGGCGAACCCTGCCCCCCACCCGAACCCGGCGAGTGACCGGCAGGGAGCCGTCGAGGTCCAGGTCGAGGCTCGGCGGCGAGTGCGGTGGCGGCGGGGGTGCATCGACCGGAGGGTGCCAGCAGGACCGTTCCGTCATGTACACACCCTCCGGTCTCGTCGGCCGGCAACCGGAGGGTGCCAGCAGGACCGCTCCGTCATGTACACACCCTCCGGTCGGGCGGGTCGAGGCACGGCAGAGGCGGCGGTCGACCAGCGCCGCCTCCGTCGCGCGCTTGACCTTGACCTTGCCCTTTGGACCGCCGGCCGCCGGCCGCCGGCCGTCAGGGAGCGGCGGGGGCGGGGGTGGCGACGGGGGCGCGGCGGGCGGCGGTGATGAGGGCGGCGACGGCGAAGACGGCCGCGGAGGCCCCGAGGCCGGCGCCGACACTGGACGCCGCCGCGATACCGCCGAGGATCGGGCCGCCGGCGATCTCGCCGACCGACTCCGCCTGGCCGACGAGGGAGTTGAGGGTGGCCCGGGTGGCCGGGTCGGCGTCGCGGTTCACCCACGCCGTCACCAGCGGGAACGACCCGGTCCGCAGCGCCATGCTCGCCACGAAGCCGACGGCGCCGAGCCACCACGGACCGACGGCCAGCAGCAGCACCGAGGCGGCGACGCCGATGTTGGCGACGGTGAGCCAGCGCCGCGGTGTCGCAGGGTCGTCGGTGGCGACCAGGCGGCCGACGAAGCCCGACGCCGCCGCCCCGCCGAGCAGGCCCAGGGCCGCCAGAGCGGACACGACGAGCACGGCGTCGCGGGCTGCGTCGGCATCGACCAGCGGCAGCTGCCACATGCGATCGACGCCCTCGCCCGCCAGCCCGAGCGCCACCATCATCGCCAGGGCTACGCCCATGCCCCGGCGGGTGCGCATCGAGGCCCGGGTGCTGCGCACGGTCTCGAACACCGTCAGGCGGTCCTCGTGGGTGCGGACGGGCGCCGACTCGGGCATCCGCAGCGCCAACCAGCCGCCGAGGAGGGCGAGTCCGGCGCCACCGGCCACCAGCGGGACCCACAGCGCCAGCTGGCCCAGGGCGGCGCCGCCGGCGAGGCCGGCGACCGAGCCGAGCAGCTCGGCCCGCTGCCC
>JACDCH010000393.1 GCA_013694495.1 Acidimicrobiia bacterium
GGGTACGTCTGCTCGGCCGGTCCCTCGGGCCACGCCACGCCGAGCGCGGTGGCCGCCCGGGCGATGCGCCTCATCGTGCGCTCGTCGGCGGGGGGCATCGTGCGCAGCAGACCGACATCGCCCTGGAGCATGAGGTTGGCCGCGGCCCGGCCGCACAGGAGCGACAGCTGGGCGTTCCACCCCTCGGTCGGCACCGGCGAGCGCCAGGCGAGCTTGCCCTCCTCGACGACCTGCTCCGGCAGCGGGAGGCTGACGCCGCCTCGCTCTTCCTCGGCGGCCTGGAGCACCTCGCCGACGGTGCGGAGCGACACGATCGCCTCCTCGGCCGTGCCGGCGTCGAGGGCGGCTTGGGCCGACACGTAGTCGAGCTGGGCCCGGCTTCGCACGAGGGCGCGGCGGGCCCGGCCCGAGGTGAGGCGGCCGGCGTCGTCGATGTCGAGGCGCCACAGCACGGCCGGGCGGTCCTGCCCGGGCAGCAGCGACCCCGAGCCCTCCGACAGCGTCGGCGGGTGCAGCGGGGCACGGCCGTCGGGCAGGTACAGCGTCACGCCCCGCTGGCGCGCCTCGACGTCGATCGGACCACCGGGCACCACGACGGCGCCCACGTCGGCGATGGCGTACCAGACCGTCCACCCCGAGCCCCGCGGCTCGAGGGCGAACGCTTGGTCGAGGTCGCGGCTGCCGACCGGGTCGAGGGTGACGAGGGGGAGGTCGCGCCGGTCGTCGCGGGCGGCGCCGAACGGATCGATGGCCGCCGCGGCCGCCGCCTCGACGTCCAGCGGGAAGCCCGTCGGCACCTCGAGCTCGTCGCGGATCCGGGCCAGGCCGACGGCGAGGGTGGCGTCGATCGCGCTACTCGCCGACGTCGACCAGCGCCGAGATGCGCTCGGCCGCTTCGATGAACTCGTCGACCATGTCGTAGACGACCTGGGCGGCCGGCTTCACCTGGTTCATCTGCCCGACCGCCTGGCCCACGAAGTAGTTCACGAGCTGGCGGGCGCCCTCGTTGGTGGCGGCTGACCGCTGCATGCGGCCCTGGGCCTCGGCGATCAGCATCGTGTGCAACGGCATCGGCAGCGGGTCGGGGTTGGCCGGGTCGTCCCACTCGTCGGTCCATGCCGAGCGGAGCTGGCGGGCCGGCTTGCCGGTGCTGGCCCGGCTGCGCACGGTGTCCGACGAGGTGGCGGCCAGGAACTTCTCCTTCACGATCGGATGGGTCTCGGCCTCATCGGTGGTGAGCCACACCGATCCGCACCACACACCCTGGGCGCCGAGCGCCATGGCCGCCGCGATCTGGCGTCCGGTGGCGATGCCGCCGGCGGCGAGCACGGGCACCGGCGCCACTGCATCGACGACCTCCGGCACGAGGACCATCGTGGCCACCTCGCCCGTGTGGCCGCCGGCCTCGTAGCCCTGGGCCACGATGATGTCGACGCCCGCCGTCGCCTGACGCTCCGCGTGCTGACGCTTGCCCACGAGGCCCGCCACGAGCACGTCGCCCCGGTCGTGGGCCGCCTGCACCATGAACTCCGGCGCCGGCCCGAGGGCGTTGGCGATGAGGCGCAGGCCCTTGCGGGCGAGCGACACGTCGATGAGGGGCTTGGCCCCCTTGTGCGACCACGACAGCAGCCCGGTGCTGCGGGGCAGCGGCTCGCCACCGGGCAGCGGCGGCACGCCGTACTTGTCCATGATCGAGTTGACGAACGCTCGGTGCTCGTCGGGGATGAGGTCGACGAGCGACGACGCGTCGAGGCCGCCCTCCTCGCTCCCGACGTACTTCGCCGGCACGAGCACATCGACGCCGTACGGCTTGCCCCCGGTGTTCTCCTCGATCCACTGCAGCTCCACGTCGAGCTGCTCGGGCTTCAGCGCCACGGCGCCGAGCACGCCGAGCCCCCCGGCCCGGCTCACCGCCGCCACCACGTCGCGGCAGTGGCTGAAGGCAAGGATCGGGAACTCGATCCCGAGCTGGTCGCAGATCGGCGTGCGCATGGCCGCCGACCGTAGCCGCAGCGGCCGCCTTCCTTGACCGGGTGGTCAAGGCGTGAGGCATGCCTACCATCGAGCTGTGGCCGCCGTTCCCTTCTCCGCCGTCGTCGCCGACCAGGCCGAGCTCCGCAGGCTCTACCGCAACCCGCCGGAGGTCCTGCTGAAGAAGAAGGTCGAGCGGATCGACGCGGCCACGGCGGCGTTCATCGCCACCGCGCCGTTCTGCCTCCTGGCCACGGCCGACGCCGACGGTCGCTGCGACGTGTCGCCCCGGGGCGGTCCGCCCGGCTTCGTGCGCGTGCTGGACGGGCGCCGCCTGGCGCTCCCCGACCTGTCGGGCAACAACATCCTCGACTCGCTCACGAACGTCCTCGCCAACCCGCACGTCGGGCTGCTGTTCGTGGTGCCCGGCCGCGACGAGACCCTCCGGCTCGAGGGCAACGCCTGCCTGACCACCGACCCCGACGTGCTGGGCCTGTGGGACGACGAGCTCCGCACGCCCAAGGTCGCCATCGGCATCGAGCTGACGACGGCCTACATCCACTGCGCGAAGTCGTTCCGCCGGGGCAAGGTGTGGGACCCGGCGTCGTGGGCCGCGCTCGACGCCCTGGCCCCCGACGCCTGCGCGATCCTGGTCGACAACCTCGGCCTCGACCTCGACCCGGCCCTCATCCGGGCCGACCTCGAGAAGGGCTACGAGGCCGACCTCACCGGGGAGCGCGCCGGCGCTACATGAGCTTTTCGGCGGTGGCCCCCGTCCACTTCGTGAGCGAGGCGCTCTTCACCCCGAACTCGCCCATCGCCCCCATGAAGGCGGCCAGGTGGGGCGACGCCATGTGCGCGTCCATCGCCGCCTGGTCGCGCCACTGCTCGGACACGTAGAAGCGGCCCTGGTCGGCGGTGTCGGCCGAGAACACGTAGAGCTCACACCCGTCCTCGGCCCGGGTCGCCTCCATGACGGTGTGGGTGGCGGCGATGGCCGCCTCCCGCTGGTCCGGGTCGATGTCGATGACGCCGGTGACGATGATCGATTCAGCCATGGGCGGATCCTGTCACCTGGTGACCTCGACGAACGCCACCGCCGGCAGCCCGAGGTCGAGCAGTTCCTCCACCTGCGCCTTCACCTCCACCGGCACGCGCCGGTCGAGGGCGACGCCGACGAGCGACTGGTCGAGCACCGGCGTCAGCTCGTCGAGGCCGGCCCGGCCGAGGGCGGCATCGATCGACGCGGCCAGCGCGGCCGACCGCCCGCGCTCCTCGCGGTTGCGCGGGTCGACGGCAGCGACCTCCTCGACGGTCCGGTCCGCCCGGAGCCGTTCGACGGCCGGGCCCACCACGACCCAGACCACTGCCGTGGCCTCGCCGGCGAGGAGCGCGCGGTGCGGGAGCACGGCGGCCCGCTGCAAGGGATCGGCGCCGACGCGGTAGCCCCGGCGCTCGAGCTCGAGGAGCACGCCCACGCCAGTGGCGTTCAGGCTCACGCTGTCCTCCCAGCGCACGAGGAAGCGGCCGTCCGGGTCGATGGCCGCCACCGCGTCGGCGACGGCCGGCGTGAGGGCGGCCACGATGCGGGAGTTGCGCAGGCCCGAGGACTCGACGCGGACGGCTGCGATCGACCCGGCCACCACGGCGAGGGCGAGCAGTCCGATGGCCGCGCCCGTCGCCGGCCGTCGCCCCGTCGGCCGTCTCGCGGCGAACGCCTCCCACAGGGTCCACACGATCGCCGCCGCCACGAGGGCGGCGAGCGTGGTGGCCCACCGGATCACGTAGTCGAAGAACTCGCCGAACACCCGCGCCATCGACGCCAGCGCGACGACCCACGCCAGCGCGAGCACGGCGTGCAACCGCAGCGGCGCCAGCAGCCGGCAGCGCCACCCCACTCCGGCGGCGCCGGCCCAGACCGCCAGCAGCACCACGAAGCCGAGCCACGACGGCGGGTCCGTCGGCTGGTGCCCGCGCCCCACGAGCCACGGCCCGGACACCGCGAGCTCGCCGGCCACGGCCCGCAACGCGCCGCCGAACCCGACCGTCGGTTCCGACGACCGCGTGAAGTGCTGCCAGAGGATCCGCAGGTTCCCGGGGTGGTCACCCCGGGCGCCGAGCTGCTCGACCAGCGGCGGGAGCCACAGCACGAACGTCACCGCGCCACTCAGCGCGAGAGCGCTCCACCACCGCCGCCGCACCGCCCACGCCGCGGCCAGCACGCCGAGCGCGCCCACCAGCGGGGCGTAGCCGACGTGGCTCTGCACGCAGTGGGTGCCGACGGCGAGCACCCACGGCAGCGCCCAGCGGTCGTCCTCCAGCACCGACCACACGAGGAGCATGAAGGCGAGGAACGGCAGCACCGGGAGCCACGGGTTCCACGGGTCGACGAACACCTCGGGCCCGTTGGCCCGGACGAGGGCGGCGAGCGCCACGGCGACCACCACGAGCAGCGCGTCGCCGCCCCGCCGCCGGGCGAGGAGGAGCGTCCCGACGACAGTGACGGCGGCCACGACCGCCACCCCGACCTCGAGGGCCCAACCCGTCTGCCCGAACAGCCGGTACGTCGGCAGGAGCAGGAACCACATGCTCGGCCCCGGGTGGGAGCCCTGGTGGTCGAGCGGGCCGAGGCGGCCGGCGGCCCCGACGAGCGGCGGGTCGGCCATGAACCCGCGCACGTGGAGCTCGGCCTGGGCCATGTCGCCCGTCGGGTGCCAGTCGTCACCGGCGACGGCCACCACCCCCACCAGCAGCGGGAGGCACACGGCGGCGGCGAGCGCCGCCACCGGCCGCCAGCGCGGCGCGGGCGCGTCGTCGTCGCCAGCCGAACCGCCCTCGACCGCGACGGGCGCGGCGGTCAAGTGAAGGTGATGACCGAGCGGGCGATCTCGCCCGTCCGCATCACCTCGAAGCCCTCGTTCACCTCCTCGAGGCCGATGCGCTGGCTCACGAGCTCGTCGAGCTTCAGCCGGCCATCGAGGTACAGGTCGACCAGGCGGGGCATGTCGACGCGGAAGCGGTTCGAGCCCATGCTCGAGCCCTGCAGCTTCTTCTCGTGCAGCAGCGCGGAGCCAGGGATCTCGACCACCTCGCCGACCGGGATCATGCCGATGACGGTGGCCGTGCCCCCGCGACCGAGCATGGCGAAGGCCTGCTCGGCCGTCTGCTTCAGGCCGATGGCCTCGAAGCTGTGGTGCACCCCGCCCCCGGTGATCTCGAGCACCCGCTCGACTGCGTCGCCGGCGGAGGCGTCGACGAGGTGCGTGGCGCCGAACGTGCGGGCCAGCTCGAGCTTCGACGCCAACCGGTCGACGGCGATGATCTTGCCGGCCCCGGCGATGGCGGCGCCCTGGATGCAGTTGAGCCCGACGCCGCCGGCGCCGAGCACGGCCACGGTGGTGCCCGGCTCGACCTTGGCCGTGTTGAACACGGCGCCGACCCCGGTCATCACCGCGCACCCGATGGTGGCGGCGATGTCGAGCGGCACCTCCTCGCGCACCTTCACCACGGCGTGCTCGTGCACGAGCATCGCCTCGGCGAAGCTCGACAGGTCGAAGAACTGGTGCACGGGCTCGCCGCCCTGGCTGATGCGAGGCGCGGCGCCGACGGGCCGTTGGGTGGCGGCGCGGTTCGGGCACCGGGAGAGGTGGCCGGTGAGGCACTGCTCGCAGTTGCCGCAGTACACGGACAGGCACGTGATGACGTGGTCGCCGGGCGCGACGTAGGTGACCTGGTCGCCCACCGCCTCGACCACCCCGGCCGACTCGTGGCCCAGCACCGTCGGCGTGGGCCACGGGTACTTGCCCTCCATGAAGTGGAGGTCGCTGTGGCACAGGCCGGCCGCCGCGGTGCGGACCAGCACCTCCCGGGGCCCGGGCGAGCCGAGCTCCACGTCGTCGAGCTCGAGCGAGCCCGGCACCTCGCGAAGCACCGCAGCCCGCACCCTCACCGGAGCCCCTGCTTGTCGCGGGAGAGGACGGCGTCGACCTCGATCTCGACCTTCCACCGCTCGTCGAGCAGTGCAGCCACGACCAGGCCGGTGCAGGCCGGGCGCACGTCGCCCAGCAGCTCGCCGTGGACCCGCTTCACCGCGTCGA
The DNA here is from genome assembly GCA_013694495.1 of Acidimicrobiia bacterium. Taxonomy (GTDB): domain Bacteria; phylum Actinomycetota; class Acidimicrobiia; order Acidimicrobiales; family JACDCH01; genus JACDCH01. The sequence continues at coordinate 6,069 of JACDCH010000393.1, forward strand.
AGTGGGCGACGTCGGTCATGAACAGCCGGGTCCGGACGATGTCGCCCAGCGAGCCACCGGCCTCGGCCAGCGCCTCGGCGATGATCTCGAAGCAGCGGCGGGCCTGCGCCTCGACGTCGGGGTCGACGGTGCCGTCGGGCCACTGGGCGGCCGTGCCGGCCACGAAGACCTGCTCGTCGACCCGCACCGCCCGGCTGTAGCCGACCACCAGCTCCCACGGCGACCCCGACGAGATCAGCTGCCGCTCGGACGCGCCGGACACGACCCGTGACCATACTTCTGGGCCTATGCACGACCGGTCCGACCTCCCCCGCTGGGACACGAGCCCGTTCTTCCCGGGCCTGGACAGCCCGGAGTTCGCCGCCGCCCACGAAGCCCTCGGCGCCGGGATCGGCCGGCTGGGGGCGCTCTACGACGAGAAGGGCGTCCGGGCCACCGCCATGCCCGACCCCGCAGCCGCCGACGAGGTGCTGACCGCGACCAACGAGGTCCTCGACGAGCTCCGCCTCGTGAACGCCTACGTGCACGCCTTCGTCACCACCGACGCCCGCGACGACCGGGCCCAGGCCGTGGCGTCGGAGCTGCGGGCGCTCATGGCGCCGCTGGGGCCGCTGCGCACCCGGCTCGACGCCTGGCTGGCCAGCTTCGGCGACCTCGACGCGCTGGTCGCCGCCTCGGCCGTGGCCGGCGACCACGCCCATGCCGTGCGGCGGGCCGCGGTGGCCGCAGCCCACCAGCTCACCGAGCCCGAGGAGGTGCTCGCGTCGGAGCTCAACCTGTCGGGCGGCTCGGCGTGGACGCAGCTGCACGGCGACGTGACATCACGCCTCACGGCCGAGGTGGACGGCGAGCGGCTGGCGATCACCGCCGTGCGCAACCTCGCCTTCGACGCCGACGCCGGGGTGCGGCGCCGGGCCTACGACGCCGAGCTGGCGGCGTGGGACACCGTCGCCGTCCCGCTGGCGGCGGCGATGAACGGCGTCAAGGGGCAGGCGTCGACGCTCAACCGTCGCCGGGGCTGGGAGGACGACCTCGCGCCGGCGCTGTTCGCCAACGCGGTCGAGCGCGACGTGCTCGGCGCCATGCAGGCCGCGGTGGTCGCCGCGCTCCCCGACTTCGGGCGCTACCTCGGTGCCAAGGCCACGCTCCTCGGGCACGACGACGGCCGCCTCCCGTGGTGGGACCTCTTCGCGCCCGTCGGGGACCCGGCGGCGTCGAGCGCCACGTGGGAGGAGGCCGTCGACACCGTGGCGACCGCCTTCGGCGGGTTCGGGCCCGGCCTGCAGCGCCTCGCCGACCGGGCCGTGAACGAGGGCTGGATCGACGCCGGGCCGCGCGACGGCAAGCGCGGCGGGGCGTTCTGCATGTCGGTCCGGGGCGACGAGAGCCGCGTGCTGCTGAACTTCGGCGGCACCATCGACGCGATGAGCACCCTCGCCCACGAGCTCGGCCACGCCTACCACAACACCCAGCTGGCCGATCGCACCGCGCTGCAGCGGGCCACGCCGATGGCCCTGGCCGAGACGGCCTCCATCTTCTGCGAGACGCTGCTGCTCCAGACGCTGCTGGCCGACTGCGCCGACGACGCCCGGCGCCTCGTGCTCCTCGAGATCGACCTCCAGGGCGCCTGCCAGATCGTGTCCGACATCCACTCCCGCTTCCTGTTCGAGCGGGCCGTGTTCGAGGGGCGCGCCGCCCGGTCGCTGTCGGTGGCGGAGCTGCGGGAGCTGATAACGGCGGCCCAGCAGAAGGCGTACGGCCCGACCATCCACCCCGACCACCTCCACCCTGACATGTGGGCCGTGAAGCCGCACTACTACTCGACCGCGTTCTACAACTGGCCCTACACGTACGGCCTGCTGTTCGGGCTGGGCCTCTACGCCCGCTACGCCGCCGACCCCGACCGTTTCCGCGCCGGCTACGACGACCTGCTGTCGGCCACCGGCCTGGCCTCGGCCGCCGACCTCGCCCGCCGCTTCGAGATCGATGTCGCCGACGAGGGTTTCTGGACCGCCAGCCTCGACGTCCTGCGGGCCCGCATCGACGACTTCGAGCGTCTGGCCGCCGCCTCGGTTCCGACGACGCCCTTGTAGCTTCCTGGCGTGACCGACGTTCCCCCGGAGCAGCCCGCCGCGCCTTCAGGCCAGGAGATCCTGGCCATCGTGCTCGACAAGCCGACGCGCGCCGAGCAGGTGCTCCTGGCCTTGGCCCACCTGCAGGGTGAGGGCAAGCTCCGGATGCACGACGCCGTCATCGTGGCCAAGGACGCGTCGGGGCAGAGCCGCACCGTCGAGACGGTCGACGTCACGCCGGCCAAGGGGGCGGTCGCCGGTGGGTGGTTCGGCCTCCTCGCCAGCTTCCTGATCGGCGGGCCGGTGGGCCTCGGCGTCATGGCCGGCGGCATCGCGGCGGGCGCCCTCTACGGCAAGCTCGTCGACCGCGGCCTCGAGGACGGCTGGGTCAAGGACATGGCCGACTGGATCGACCCCGAGACGTCTGCACTCCTGCTGCTCGTCGACGCCGGCTTCCACCCCGACGTCCTCGCGGAGCTGCGCCGCTTCGAGGGCACCGGTGAGATCGCCTACTCGACGCTGCCCGAGGGCGTCCGGTCCGAGATCGAGGCCGCCCTCGAAGGCGGCAACGGGACGCCGGGTGCCTGACACCGAGGCTGCGCCCACCACCGCCGACCTCCTCGCCCCCGCCTTCTGGGCCGACCTCGACGGCATGCACGAGTTCTTCACCTGGGCCCGGGCCGAGGCGCCGGTGTGGCGCGACGAGCGCAACGGCCTGTGGGCGGTCACCCGGCACGCCGACGTGCTCGACGTCGAGCGCCGCAGCGACCCGTTCTCGTCGCAGGGCTGCTACCGGGCGAACGTGGCAGCCGAGGAGACGAACATGATCGCCCAGGACGACCCGGGGCACATCGCCCAGCGCCGCCTGGTGAACCGGCGCTTCACACCCCGGGCCGTGCAGGACTTCGCGCCGATGCTGCAGGACACCATCGACGAGCTCGTCGACAAGGCCACCGAGAAGGGCGACGTCGAGGTCGTGGTCGACCTCGCCGCCCAGCTCCCCAGCCGCCTCACCGCCCACATGCTCGGCTTCCCCGAGGAGCGGTGGCCCGACGTCAAGTCGTGGTCCGAGCGGCTCATGCGCACCGACGCGCTCCTCGTCGACCAGGACGCCCTCATGGGGATGATCACCGCGATCACCGAGTTCAACCAGGTGCTCACCGAGACCGCGGCCGAGCGCCGCACGTGCCCCGCCGACGACCTCATCTCGATCTGGGTCGGAGCGGACCTCGACCCCATGTCGATGATGCACGAGACCGGGCTGTTCATCGCCGGCGGCGCCGAGACCACCCGCACCGTCATCGCCCGCGGCCTCCACGTGCTCGCGCAGCACCCCGAGCAGTGGGCGGCCATGGGCGACGACCCCTCGCTCGTGCCCGCGGCCGTCGAGGAGGTCATCCGCTGGGTGACCCCGCTCAACAACTTCTTCCGCACCGCCACCCGGGCCGATCGCATCGGCGCCCAGCCCGTGGAGGCCGGCGACCGAGTGATGATCGTCTACCCGTCGGCCAACCGCGACGGGGCCGTGTTCGACGACCCGTTCCGCTTCGACATCCGCCGCGATCCGAACCCCCACCTCGCCTTCGGGCAGGGCACGCACTTCTGCCTCGGCGCCAACCTGGCCCGCATGGAGCTCCGGATGCTCTTCGAGTCGATGGCCCGCCGGTGGAAGGCGATCGAGCCGGTGTTCGAGCCCGACATCGAGCCCAACATCTTTGCCGGCGCCGTCCGCAGCTACCACCTCCGCGTCACGCCCCGCTGAACCATCCGAATCGGGGGCAGCTATCGACAAATGATGACGGTGGCTGCCCCCGATTGCGGGGAGGTCAGGGTGGTGGTGGTGGGAGGGGGCGGCGCATGTGGGTGTGGGGGATGCCGTCCTCGAGGTACTCGGGGCCGGCGGGCTCGAAGCCGAAGGCGGCGTACCAGTCGACGAGGCGGCTCTGGGCCTCGAGGCTCCACGGGCCCTGGGTGGTGGCGAGGAAGTGGCCGAGGAGCAGGGCGCCCAACCCTTGGCCCCGGGCCGACGGCGCGGTGGCGATGCGGCCGACGACGCGGCGGTCGCCCTCGTCGAGGACCCGGGCCGTGGCGACAACCTCGCCGGGCGCGTCTCCGTCGATCCACAGCAGCCGGGCGCCGGGCTCCAGATCGCGACCGTCCGGGTCGAGGTAGGCGCACGCCTGCTCGACGACGAACACCTCGGCGCGCAGGCGGAGGATGGCGTACAGCTTCGCTGCGTCGATGTCGGCCACCACGGCGTCGCGCACCACCCGGCCGAGCGTAGGTTCGGTCCCGATGGCGTACGAACGAGGTCTGCACGAGGTCGGTGACAGCACCTGGGCCTACCTCCAGCCCGACGGCGGCTGGGGCTGGTCCAACGCCGGACTCGTAGCCGACGGTGACGCCTCGTTGCTCGTCGACACGCTCTTCGACCTCCGGCTCACCGCCGAGATGCTGGAGTCGATGCGGCGGGCCACCGCCGCAGCCGAGGTGGTCGACACCGTCGTCAACACCCACGCCAACGGCGACCACTGCTACGGCAACCAGCTCGTCGCCGGCGCCGAGATCGTGGCGTCCGCCGCCGGCGCCCGCGAGATGGAGGAGGTGCCGGCGTCGATGCTGGCCGGCCTGGTGGCCGGGGCGCCCGGCCTCGGCCCGGTGGGCGCCTTCATCACCCGGATCTTCGGGTCGTTCTCCTTCGAGGGGATCGAGCTCGTCGCCCCCACCCGCACGTTCGACGGCGAGGTCACGCTGCGGGTCGGCGACCGGGAGGTCCGCCTCCTCGAGCTCGGACCGGCCCACACCGCCGGCGACGTCGCCGTGCACGTGCCCGACGCCGGCGTCGTCTTCACCGGCGACCTCGTGTTCAACGGCGGCCACCCCATCGTCTGGGCCGGGCCGGTGGCCAACTGGATCAGCGCCTGCGACCGGCTCCTGGCCCTCGACGCCGACCACGTCGTCCCCGGCCACGGCCCGCTCGGCGACAAGGCCTGCATCGAGGCCGAGCGGGGCTACCTGCAGTGGCTGCTCGACGAGGGCTCGCCCCGCCTCCAAGGCGGCCTGTCCCCGCTCGACGCCGCCCGCGACCTCGCCGGCGGGCCCTACGCCGGGTGGGGCGAGGGCGAGCGCCTGGTGGTGAACCTCACCGCCGTCGCCCGCGACCTCGGGCTGTCCCCCGCCGATGACGTCCTCACGCTGTTCGGCGGGATGGCTGAGCTCGCCGCCAGCAGCCGAACGAGTGAGGTCGAAACTCAACCCACCTGAGCCCGCACAGCGCCGTCGGGGAACTCCTCGGTGTGAAGGTTCACGTAGTAGTTCGTCGGGTCCTCGACGATGACGCCGCCTTCGGCGCCGACCACCTCGCACGCCTCGAAGGCGCCGTCCTCGGTGGTGCTGAGCTCGAAGTCGACCACGACGTCGCCGGCCTCGCCGACGGGTGCGGCGTGCACGTGGCCGCCGATGATCGGGCCCACGTCGGAGGTGCTCCCCTGCAGGCACATCTGGTCGCCGTCGTAGGTGAGGTCGGCCGTGGCGATGCCGGCGCTGCCCGGTGCCGGGACCTCGGTGTCGCCGGTGAGCCGCAGGCTCAGCGAGACGAAGGTCACGTCGTCGCTCCCGGGCGGCGGGGCCGTGTCGGGCGCCGCCTCGGTGGTGGCGGCGCCGCCGGCGTCGACCACGGGCGACCCGTCGTCGCTGCAGGACGCGGCCGACACCGCCAGTGGCAGCAGGAGCACGGCGGCGAGGCGGGACGGGCGGCGCATCGTGGTCAGTCTGCTCACTGCCTGCCAGCGCGGGTCACGCCGGCAGGTTGAGCTCGGCCACCACGACGATGCTGCCGCCGCTGCTGTCCATCGCCAGGTGCAACTTCAGGTGGCGGCCGTCGGGGCCGAGCGCCTCGACAGTGGAGGCCCCGGCGTCAGCGTGCCAATAGTAGGGCTCGTCGTGGCCGCCCAGCGCGAAGGAGCAGTCGGTGGGATCGGCGCCGTACTCGCCGGCCTCCTCGATGGCGCGGGTGGCCGCGGCCACGTCGTAGGTGCCGGGCCCGTCGAAGCGGGGCACGACGAACGTCCAGCCCAGCCAGGGCAGGCCACCGATCTCGGGCACGGCCTCGTCGAGGGCGGTGAGCTCGAAGCGGAGGTCGCGGCGGCCGCTCGGGTTGCCCTCGTCGTCGACGACGTCGACCAGCTCCACCAGGGCCGGGAGCTGCCCGGCCC
>JACDCH010000643.1 GCA_013694495.1 Acidimicrobiia bacterium
GCCGAGGGGCGCGACGCCCTGGTGACCGCGCCCGGGATCCGCTTCGAGCACGGCGGCTACGAGCACCACGTCGTCGAGGTCACCGACGCCGGCGCCCGCACCGAGGTCGGTGCCGGCGGCGCCACCACCGCCGTCCCCTTCGGCACGGTGGTACGGGTGGCGGGCATCGTGCGGGTCCTCGCCCACCCGGCCTACGAGGTGGCGTTCGAGCGGCTGCGGGCGTGGCGGGCGCAGAAGGCCATCGGCAAGCCCGCCTACACCGTGTTCAGCGACGCCTCCCTGCGGGAGGTGGCGGCCCGGCTCCCCACCGACGAGGTCGGCCTTCGGGCCATCAGCGGCGTGGGCCCGGCCAAGCTCGACGCCTACGGCAACGACCTGCTGGCTCTCACCTCCGAGCTCCGGGCCGGGGACCTCTCCGGTGGCTGAGGGGGCGGCCGCAGGTCGGTTGCGCGTCGTGCAGCTCAACGCGGCGTCGCTGCTCGAGCCGCACTGGGAGGAGCGCCGCGTCGAGCTCGTCGCCGGGCTCGACGAGCTGGATCCCGACGTCGTGTGCCTCCAGGAGACCTGGGAGGACGCCACCCACCCGAACACGATGGCGTGGGTGGTCGAGCACGCCGCCCGGCCCTGGCACCGGGCCTCGGTGGGCCGGCCCCAGCCCCCCGACGCCTGGCCCGACCCGGACATGCGCTTCGGGCCCACCGTCCTGAGCCGCTGGCCGATCGAGGAGTCGGCGCTCATCGAGCTGCCCCACGCCGACGACGCCGACCTGGCGGCCGGCTACCGCATGCGGATGTCGGCGCTGCACGTCCGCACCAACGGCATCGACGTGTTCACGGCCCACCTGGCCCCGCCGCCCTCACAGGGCGCCCTCCGCGTGCAGCAGGTGCTCCACCTCGAGGACGAGGTCCGCCGCCGTTCGGCGCCCGACGCCGTGCTGCCGCCCATCCTCACCGGCGACTTCAACACCGAGCCCGGCGCCGACGAGGTGCGCTACCTCTCGGGCCTCACCACGTTCGACGGCCGGGGCACGTACTGGCAGGACGCGTGGCTGGCGGCGGGCAACACCGAGCCGGGCTGGACGTGGCACGGCGCCCGCAACCCGCTGGCCGACCGCATGCACCTCCCGCCGAAGCGCATCGACTTCGTGTTCGTGGGCGACCCGTTCGGCCGCTCGCGGGGCGCCGGCCTCGTCGAGTCGTGCCGGCTCGCCTTCGACGAGCCCCGCACCGGCATCCTCGCCAGCGACCACTTCGGGCTCGTCGTCGACATCCGCTGGCCCCAGCGAACTGCCGAGGCCTGATCGTCAGGCGGGCTGGTCGGTGTCGTCGCCGCCGGCATCGGCGTTCAGGAGCGCCGCCGACCGCTCGGCGCCCGCGGCCCGGATCGTCTCCAACTCCTGGTAGAGCGCGCTCAGGTCGTTGGCCATGGCCGTGGCGGCTTCGTAGAGCTCGTTGACCTTGTGCAGCAGCACCGGGAGGTCGTCGGCTGTCACCGACGCCAGGTGCTCGATGTGCTCGCTCTGGACGCGGACGAGGGGCATGGGGGCACGGTACGCCCCTCGTCGGCCGCCCGTCCCCGGCCCATGCGGACAGCCGTCGGGGCAGACGTCGACGGGCGCTCAGGCGCCGACGAGGCGGAGGACGTCGGCGGGGGTGGCGCGGCCGTCGTGGACGACCTCCCCGTCGCGGAGGGCGATGCAGCGATCGACCCGCTCGACGTAGGACGGGTCGTGGGTCGCAACCAGCAACGTGGCGCCGGCCTGGTGCGACTCGTCGAGCAGGTCGAGCAGCGCCTCGCGGCCGGGGGCATCGAGGCCGACGAACGGTTCGTCGACGAGGAGCACGCCGAACGGCCGGATGAGCCCGACCGCCAGGCCGGCCTTCTGGCGCAGGCCCCGGCTGAAGCGGGCGGGGAGGTCGTCGACGCGGGCGGCGAGGCCGAGGCGGCCGGTGAGCTCCTCGATGGCGTCGTCGGTGGCCTCGGCCCCGTGGAGGGCGGCGATGTAGAGGAGGTGCTCGCGCACGGAGAGGTCGTCGTAGAGCACCGGCTCGTCGGGCACGTAGGAGACGGCGGCCCGGGCCTCGTGTGAGCCGGCGGGGCTGTCGTCGATGAGGATCGTGCCGCCGGTGGGGTCGAGCAGCCCGGCGATCATCCGCAGCAGCGTCGACTTGCCGGAGCCGTTGTGGCCGACGAGGGCGACGGCCTCGCCGGTGCCGATCCCGGCCGTGAGGGGGTGCAGGGCGACGAGGTCGCCGTAGTCCTTCTCGAGGTCGTCGATGTCGATGGTCACTGGCCCACCGACGGGGTGGGGGGACGCAGCCCCCGAGCAAGCTCTGTCATGGGGTGGCCTCTGCCTTGGGGGTCTCGCCGCTCATGTTGCTCCGGGCGACCTCGCTCTGACGTCGCCACCACGCCTTGATGTCCTCGCGCACCCGCAGCCACCAGGCGGTCAGGATGCCGATCGCGATCAGCAGCGACGACGCCTGCAGCGCGGCGCCGGCCGGGTCGCCGCCGGTCTCGAACGCGCCCCGGGCCACGAGTAGCGGCAGCGTCCCGACGATGGCGAGCGCCGGCGGCCAGGCCGTGCGGAACAGGAGCCGCATCCCGGCGGCCTCGGGCGGGGCGAGCGACCACGCCCCCTGACCGGTCGGCGCGTCGGGCTGGCTCATCACGAGGTTCACGAC
>JACDCH010000652.1 GCA_013694495.1 Acidimicrobiia bacterium
CCGCACGCCCGAGCAGCTCGACGCGGTCGCCGACCAGGTGCGGGCCCTCGGGCGCCGGGCCGTCACCGCGCCGGGCGACGTGAACGACGACGGCTTCGTCGCCGGCCTGGCCGCGATGGCGCAGGCCGAGCTCGGCCGCCTCGACATCGTCGTGAACAACGCCGGCGGCACGATGCCCCGGCCCTTCCTCGACACGTCGGCCGGCTACCTCGAGCGGGCCTTCCACTTCAACGTGACCACCGCGTTCGTGCTCACGAAGGCGGCCGTCCCGCTGCTGCTCGAGTCCGGTGGCGGCGCCGTCGTCAACATCTCCTCGACCATGGGCCGCATGGCCGACCGAGGGATGCTCGCCTACGGCACGGCCAAGGCGGCGCTGGCCCACCTGACCCGGCTGACGGCGGCCGACCTCGCCCCCCGCATCCGCGTCAACGCGATCGCCGTGGGGTCGGTCGCCACCTCCGCCCTCGAGGTCGTCACCGAGGACGACGCCGTGCGCACGCAGATGGAGCAGGCCACCCCGCTGCGCCGGCTGGGCGAGGTCGAGGACATCGCCGCCGCCTGCCTGTGGCTGGCCAGCCGAGCGGGCGACTTCGTCACGGGCAAGGTGATCGAGGTCGACGGCGGCCTCCAGGCCCCGAACCTCCCGCTCGGCCTCCCCGACCTCTGAAGTTCTTCGCCGTCACTCGCTTCGCTCCGTTCCGGCGAGTTGAGGTGCCCTCGCTCCGCTCGGTCGTTCCGGTCCTCGGCCGACCTCGTCGCCCTGCGGCCGATGCCTGGGGGGCTCCGCCCCCAGACCCCCAAGCTGTTCGTCGCCGTCACTCGCCTCGCTCCCCCCCGAGCAGGCGGAGACGCTCGTCGAGGTCGACCCACGCGCTCCGGAGCCCGGTGAGGGCGTCGGCCGCGGCGTCCATGTCGTCGGCCGCGGTGATCTCGCGGGCGGTGGGCCCGGCCAGCTCCAGGGTGGGCTGGCGCTCGAGGGCCAGCTTCGCCGCGTAGGCGGTGTCCTCGGCCAGGTCGGCGAGGGCCTTGACCTCGGCCACCGAACGCTCGATCGGCGCCCGCAGCGCCTCCGCCCGGGCCCGCTGCTCGGCGGCCCACGTGGCCTTGGCCGTGCCGGGCGCGGCGTCGCCGGCGGCGCGGAGCTCCTCCTCGAGCAGGGTGATCTCGGTGATCCGGTCGGCCGTGTGCCAGAGCAACCACGCCAGCGACCGCGCCGCTTCCTCGGCGGCGGCGGCCGTGGCCGGCTGGGCGGCGGCGAGGTCGCGGAAGCGGATGGCGTCGCGCTGCATGGAAAGCAGGAGGGCGACCAACGGGTAGGGCCGCTCGAGCATGCGGACCGCCGCCCTCTGGGCCGACGCCGCCTTCCAGGGCCGCCACCACTTCGACGACCGGATGGGCACGGCCACCAGCGGATCGGGCCCGACGCCGGCGACGCGACGTTCCTCGACGCTGAGAGACGGGTCGACGAGCGTGCAGATGAAGGGGTGCATGCGCGGCCTCCTACAAGCCGATGGGGCCAAAGGCGAGAACAAGGGCCGACAGGGGGTCGTCGTTCCGGCGCAGCAGCACGATGTCGTCCTGCGAGTACTGCACGTCGAAGCCGCTGCCGGGCTGCCGGAGCGCGAGGTACAGGTCCTCGTGCTCGGGGATGTACCAGGCGTTGCTGTCGAGCAGCACGTAGTCGAGGGTGGCCGGGTCGGGCGGCCCTTCGCCCGGCACCCGGTAGTTGAAGCGCATGAACGGGGTGGGGAACTCGTAGATCTCGGCCCGGTGCGTGAGCTGCGGCACGAGGTAGAAGACCGCCGACACCGACGCCCCGGCCGGGATGAGGGCGAAGGCCTCTTCGGCCGCCGCCTGGTGGATGTGGGGCTGGCGGCGCCACACGCCGGTCACGGGGTCGCCCCGGCCCAGCGTCTCGACGCCGGGTACCAGGCCGTCGTAGGCGCCCAGCGGCGAGGGGGCCCACCAGATGTTGGTGATCGCCGCGGTGAACAGCACCGCCACCACCGCGGCCCGTCGGAGCGCCGCCCCCGGCAGCCGGCCGACCACCTCGACGGTGCAGATGGCCAGCGCCGCCACCGGCATGGCGGAGTAGTGGTACTTGGCGTCGGCCGCGTAGGGCCACAACGTGATCGAGTTGATGAAGAACTGGGGCACGACGAGCAGCAGCTCGGGCAGCGCGAGCAGCGGTACGAAGACGCCGAACGGGCCCGCCAGCTGGAACCAGTACGGCCCGTCGCCGGCCTTGGCGTGGTAGAGGCGGGTGGCCCAGCGGCTCGGGTGGAGCACGCTGTTCACCACGATCTCCCTGAGGTTCGCCCCGAGGTGGCTGAACTCGGCCACGTAGAACGGGTCGAGGCCGTTGTTGGCGGCCGTCATCACCACCCGTGTCATCACCACGAACCAGAGCCCGGCGACGGCTGTGGGGATGAGCAGCCGGCGGTCCTTCTCGCGCCACGTCAGCACGAGCCCCATGGCCACCAGGGTCAGCGCCACGTCCTCCTTGCACAGCAGGGCGACCACCGCCCACACCGCGGCCGGGCGCCAGCGCCGGCGGGTGGCGTACAGCCAGGTGCAGAGCACCGGAAGGATCGACACCGAGTCGGGGTGGAACGTCCACCACAGCTGGTTCTGCAGCGACGGGTTGAGGAGGAACGCGGCTGCGAGGGCGACGGCGAGGAGGCCGGCCCGGTCGTCGTCGACCACGCGCAGCCGGTCGCGGGCGAGCAGGTAGACGGGTACTGCGGCGAGGCCGACGAGGACGACCTCGCTCACCACGAGGAAGCCGGCGCCAGCGCCGAGGAAGCGATAGAAGGGGGCCCACAGCAGGAGGATGAAGTTGGTGTGGTGGCCGAACAGGTGCAGGCCCCGCACGGTCACGAACGGGTCGTCGAATCGCGAGAGCAGCCAGATCCCCTGGTCGTAGATCCCGAGGTCGAACGAGAAGTTCCCGAAGTGGCGCTGGTGCCCGTAGGCGAGCGACCCGAACCACCACACGAACACCGCGACGAGCCCGGCGACCGCCGCCTCGGACCGGGTGGGCATCCGGAGCCGCTCGCGCACCGCCCGAAGCTACTGAGATGAAGGGGTCCGGACCGCCCAGGCGAAGCCCCCTCGCCGGGCCCCGGAATCGAATGGAGACGCAGGAAGGTCCTGCGGGCAACGCCTCGTCCGGCGCCAATCCATCCGCAGGTCCTGAGATGAAGGGTTCCCGACCGCCGGAGGCGCTGGGGGTCTGGGGCGGAGCCCCCAGGTATCGGCCGCAGGGCGACGAAGTCGGCCGAGGACCGCAACGACGGAGCGAAGCGCGTGACGGCGAAAGGATCAGTCGAGGACCAGCCGGAGGAGCGGGAGCTGGCGGTCCGGGACGGCGCTCGACGGGCGGTGGCCGACCGGTTGGGCGCCGAGCCGCAGGTAGAACGGCTCGGCGTTCGGGTCGGACTCCACCAGCAGCGCCGGCGCACCGGCCACCAGCGCGGCCGCCACCGCCCGCTCCCACAGCCGCCGCCCGATGCCGGTGCCCATGGCCGGCGGGTCGACGAACAGGTGCGTGACCTCGACGCCGTCGGCGCCCTGGAGGTCGAGGGCGACGAACCCGACCGGACCGCTCGGACCGCGCTCGGCGACAAAGACCGGGCCGGCGAGGAGCCTCGACGACGAGATCGTCAGGCCGGGGACGCAGGCGGTCATGAAGCCCTCGTCGTAGCCCCAGTGGGCCTTGGACCGCACGGCCAGCTCGCTGAGCGCGGGACCGTCCGCAGCGCTGGCGGGACGGATGCGGTCGACGGTCATCGGGTGCCGATCATGGCGTGCCGATCGTGCGGGCGCGCTCGAACACGCCGTCCAGCATGGCCTCCGAGAGCACCCCGGTGAAGGTGTTCTGCTGGCTGACGTGGTAGCTGCCGAGCAGCACCCGGCCGTCGGGGAGGGGCGCCTCCGCCCCGTGTCCGAAGCGGGGCCGGGGGCGCACACCCAGCGACGAGCACACGACGTCCCATCCGAACTGGCCCAGCGCCACCAGCACCCGCACCCTCGTGAGCAGGGCCAGCTCGCGCTCGAGGAACGGCCGGCACAGCTCGCGCTCGACCGGGGTCGGCTGGTTGGCCGGTGGCGCGCACTTCACGGCGGCGGTGATGTATGCACCCTGCAGGCGCAGGCCGTCGGCGGCGTGGACCGAGGTCGGCTGGTTGGCGTAGCCGCAGCGGTGGAGGGAGGCGAACAGGAAGTCGCCCGAACGATCGCCGGTGAACACGCGTCCGGTGCGGTTGGCGCCGTGGGCGGCCGGCGCCAACCCCACGATCAGCAGGTGGGCAGCCGGATCGCCGAAGCCGGGGACCGGGCGGCCCCAGTAGTCGTCGGTCGCGAAGCGGGCGACCTTCTCCACTGCAACCTGTTCCCGCCAGGCCACCAGCCGGGGGCAGGCCCGGCACACGGTGACCTCGCCGGCGAGCTGGGCGAGGGGTCGGGACACGGGCACGACGGTAGGTTGAGCGCTTCCCATGGCCAGGACGAGCACGAAGAAGGCGACCGCGAGCGGGACGCTGCTGCTGCTGGTGCGCCACGGTCAGACCCCCACCACCGGCGCCGTGCTGCCCGGCCGGGCGCCCGGCCTGCACCTCTCCGACGACGGCCGGGCCCAGGCCGCGGCCGTCGCCGAGCGCATCGCCCAGTTCGCGGCGCGGGTGGCGGCGATCTACTCCTCGCCCCTCGAGCGGACGCGGGAGACTGCCGCGCCCATCGCCGCCGCCCTGGGCCGCAAGGTCGTGGTGCGCCGCGGCCTGCTCGAGGCCGACTTCGGCGAATGGACCGGGGCCGAGCTCAAGCGGCTCGTCAAGCTCCCGGAGTGGAAGCAGGTGCAGAACGCCCCGAGCACCTTCCGGTTCCCGGGCGGCGAGTCGTTCGCCGAGATGCAGCTGCGGATCTGCACCACGCTCCAGGGCCTGGTGGCCGACCACCCCGGCGAGGTGGTGGTGGTCGTGAGCCACGCCGACCCGATCAAGGCCGCCGTGGCCCAGACGATGGGGTGCCACCTCGACCTGTTCCAGCGCATCGTCGTGTCGCCCTGCTCGGTGACCGCCCTCGCCCACGGACCGGGTGGGCCCGTCGTGCTGTGCGTCAACTCCACCGGCCGCGACCTGACCACCCTCGCCCCCTCGTGATCGGCATCATCGAGCCCTGATGTCGGAGTCCTACGAGTTCGGCGCGCCCGAGCGCTTCACCGTCGGCACGGTCGGCGAGCCCGGCCAGCGCGCCTTCTACCTCCAGTCCTTCGCGGTCGGCGAGCTGGTGTCGCTCAAGTGCGAGAAGCAGCAGATCGGGGCCCTCGCGGAGCACCTCGCCGCCATCCTCGTCGACCTGCCCACGCCGGTGGAGCACGAGGTGATGGGGACCGACGTCGACTTCGTCGAGCCGCCCGCGCCCGACTGGGTGGTCGGCCGCATGGGCGTCGCCTGGGACAACGAGCAGGACCGGCTCGTCCTGCTGTGCGAGGAGGCCTTCGACGAGGAGGCCGCCGACTCCGACGACTCGCCGGCCTCGGCTCGCTTCCGTCTCACCCGGGCCCAGGCCGCGGCGTTCGTGGAGCTCGCCCGCGACGTGGTCGCCTCCGGTCGCCCACCGTGCTACCTCTGCGGCCGGCCGCTCGACCCGGCGGGCCACGTCTGCCACCGCCTCAACTGATGGCCGGCGAGCCCACGGCCGGCGGCGGCCACATCGAGGTCCCCGACCCGCCGGCGGACCCGGCGGCGGTCGCCCGGCTGCTCACCACGGGCACCGTCGAGGTCAAGGGCCGGATGCCGTGGAGCTCGAACGGCACGTTCCTGGTGGAGGTCCGGGCCTGCGAGGGTGAGGCCGCCTGCCTCGCCGTGTACAAGCCCGAGCGGGGCGAGCGCCCTCTGTGGGACTTCCCCCCGGGCCTGTGGCGGCGCGAGGTCGCGGCCCACCGGCTGTCGAACGCGCTGGGCTGGGACGTCGTGCCCGTCACGATCCCCCGCACCGATGGTCCGCTCGGCGAGGGCTCGTTCCAGCAGTTCGTGCCGTTCGACCCCGACGCCCACTACTTCACGCTCTACGAGGACGAGAAGCACCACGACGCCCTGCGCCGGCTGGCGGTCTTCGACATCCTGGCCAACAGCACCGACCGCAAGGGCGGCCACTGCCTCCTCGGGCCCGACGGTCGCATCTGGGCCATCGACAACGGCCTCGCGTTCCACCACGAGTTCAAGCTGCGCACCGTGATCTGGGAGTTCGGGGGCGACGTGATGCGAGCCGACGAGGTGGAGCCCGTCGAGCAGCTGCTCGACACCGGCCTGCCGGCGGACCTGGCCGTGCTCCTCGACACGTTCGAGCGCGACGCCCTCCTCACCCGGGCCCGGGCGGTGGTCGCGCAGCGCCGCTTCCCCATCGACGGCACCGGCCGCCGCTACCCCTGGCCCCTCGTCTAGCCGCCCCGCCCCGCCCCGCCCCGCCCCGCCCCGCCCCGCAACCCTTCCGAATCGGGGGCAGCAGTCGCGACATGGCGTCGATGGCTGCCCCCGATTGCGGGAAAGGTGGGCCGCCGCTGGGGAGCGGTGCGGGAGCTGCCCCGGCTCAGGGCCGGGCCCGCTTCTCGCCCCAGGCGTTCCAGTGGGTCACCGCGTCGACGGGACGGCGCACGGGCTGGGAGAACTCGCCGCGGGGGCGGCCGAGGGGGACGAGGGCGGCGAGGCCGTAGCGGTCGGGGATGCCGGCCGCAGACCGCAGGTCGTCGTGCTCGACGCGGGCGACGGTGGTGAGCGTGCCGCCGATGCCGAGAGCCCGGGCCGCCACGAGCAGGTTCTGCACGGCCGGGTACACCGAGGCGCAGGGGTGGCCGATGTCGAGGGGGCCCTCGTCGTCGTGCATGGTGAGGTCGAGGCCGTCCGGCACGAGGACACACACGATGGCCGGCGCCTCCTGCAGGTGCTCGGCGAGGTGGCGGCTGGCCCGCACCGACCGGTGGAACGACGCCTCGGCCTCGGGCGTGCGGAAGGGCGGGAGGCCGGCCAGCAGGGCGGTCTCGTAGCGGTCGTAGGCCCGCCGGTACACGGCGGCCACGGCCGCCTTGGCGTCGCCGTCGGTGAGGACGAGGAACTGCCAGGGCTGGATGTTGCCGCCCGACGGGCCGTGCTGGGCGGCGTCGAGCACCGCCCACAGCTCGTCGTCGGTCAGCGGCTCGTCGGTGAACCGGCGGATCGCCCGCGTCGTGCGGAGCAGGTGCAGCATGTCGTCGCCGTCGGCCACGTCACTTCCCTTCGTAGGTGCCGGGCCGGCGCTGCCGGGCGGCGTCGACGGCCTCGGCGTGGTCGGCCGACAGGAACGTCGTGAGCTCGAGCGACGATGCCACGTCGACCGCTTCGACGAGCGCCCGGCGCACGGCCTGGTTGAGCGCGACCTTCGTGTAGCGGACGGCCAGCGGCGGGTTGGCGGCCAGGGTGGCGGCCATGGCC
>JACDCH010000012.1 GCA_013694495.1 Acidimicrobiia bacterium
GCATCAAGGAGGAGCACGACCGCACCGGCGACAACACGGCTTCGGTGGCGATGGGCCTGGAGCGCACCGGCCGCATCGTGACCGCGGCCGCCGTCCTCCTCTCGGTGACCTTCCTCGCCTTCGGCACCTCGGGCATCAGCTTCATCAAGCTGTTCGGTCTGGGCCTCGCCCTGGCCGTGGTGATGGACGCCACCGTCGTGCGAGGGCTCCTCGTGCCGGCGTTCATGCGCCTCGCCGGCGAGGCCAACTGGTGGGCTCCAGCCTGGATGCTGCGGATCCACGAGCGGATCGGCTTCAGCGAGTCCGGGGCCTCTGAGGACGAGGAAACCTCGGCCCTCGAGCAAGTCTGACCCGCCTACGGTCGGCGGGACGCAGATCGCCATTCCGATCTTCGATGCCTTCGCCGCCCTCGACGCAGTCGGGCCCTACGAGGTGCTGCAGCGGTTGCCCGGCGCGGAGGTCGTCTTCGTCGGGCACCGGACCGGCCCGGTGCGCACCGAGAACGGCTTCCTTGCCGTCACCGCCGACGCCGCCTTCGACGACGTCGCCGCCCCCGGCCTCGGCGTGGTCCCCGGTGGGATCGGCACGAGGTCCTGCTCGATGACCGACCGATCCTCGGCCGGATCCGGCTCGCCACCGGGGTGGATCTCCAGGTGGAGGTGCGGCGTGCCGAGGCGATGCCGGAGTCGCCGACGCACCGATCACGGTGCCGGCCGCCTGAGGCCACTGGCTCCGTAGGCCGACAGGTGGGGTGCCGTAGTAGTAGGCGGCGTCGCCGGCGGCGAGGTGGTAGCTGAGCCCGCCGGTGACGTTCGTCCCATGCGAGACGATCCCGTCCACCGCGCGACCACCGGCGTGCCGACGCCGGCGAGCATGACGACGCCTTGGTGGCGGCGGCAACCGGAACGGCCGAAGCCCCAGGAGTCGACGAACTCAAAGGCACCTTCACCGGGCACCACGTCGTCGGCGGAGGCGTCGTGACCGCCGCCGTGGTGGGCGTGGCGATGGCCTCGAGGGCGAGCAGCGCGGGCGCCGAGGTTGCCCGGGCGCCGATGGTGTCGGCCTCGGCTCCAGGTCGCGTCGGGGCGGCGTGGGTGCAGGGCGCGACCTCTCCAGCCGCGACGCCGTCATGCACGGCGTATTCGACGCCGCGGGCGGAGCTCACCGGGGGAAGCACGTCTGTGGTTCAAGCCGTAGGCGACTGGGGCTTGGGGATGGCGAAGGGGTCACGCCAGCCGTCGTCCCAGAGCCGGCGCACCTCGGACGCTGCGCGGCGCCAGCGGCATGGTGTGTTGATGCCCGGTCGCCGCCGAGTCCGGCTCGACGGCTTGAATGAGTACGACCTGCGGCGCCCGGTGACCCCCAGCGGCACGAACCTGCTCGGTCTGGTGAAGCACCTGGCCGGGTTGGAGTACGGCTACCTCGGCGGCTCGTTCGACCGTCCCGCGCCCGAGCCGTTGTCCTGTTACGACGACGGCTCGGTCTGGGACCGTGCCGACATGTGGGCGACCGCCGACGAGACCAGCGCGTACCTCATCGGGCTCTACCAGCGCGCCGGCGCGCACGCCGACCGCACGATCGCCGAGCTCGATCTGCACTCCCCGGGCCACGTGGAGCACTGGCCGGAGGATCGTCGCAACACCACCCTGGGAGTCCTCCTCATCCGCATGGTCGCCGAGACGGCGCAGCACGCCGGCCACGCCGACCTCGCGCGAGAGATGATCGACGGCCGCGGCGGCCCCGACCACGACTCCCTCGACGAGGCAACGTGGCGGCAGTACCTCGAGGCCGTGCAGGCCGCGGCGGACTCGTTCCGATGATGCAGGTCATCGTCACGAACGGATTGCGGGGCGCCGTCGGTCTCGACCGGACCGGACGGTTTCCTCCGCGGATCCGGTCGAACGCCGGTCGCCACGGGGCGGCGGCGATCACGGCGGGGTTTCGACCGGTTCGGTACCCTCCACCCGGTGACTGACGACGGGCGCGGGCAGGCCCGGGTGCTGGTCGTCGACGACGACCAGCTGGTCAGGCGGCTCGTGGCCCGCGTCATGCGCGAGGAGGGCTACGACGTCGTCGAGGCGGTCGACGTGCTCTCGGCGATGGACCGGCTGGCCGAGTCTGCGGTCGAGCTCGTGCTCCTCGACATCACCCTGCCCGGGCTCAGCGGGCTCGAGCTGCTCACCCACATCCGGAAGTCGAGCGACGTGCCGATCATCCTCCTCACCGGCTTGGGCGACGAGGGGGACCGGATCCGGGGCTTGAAGGTCGGCGCCGACGACTACATCGTCAAGCCGTTCTCGGTGGGGGAGCTCGCAGCCCGGGTCGAGTCGATGCTGCGGCGGTCCCGGACCTCGGCGCCGTCGGCCCCGACCCCGTCGGCGGTCCACTACGGGGCGCTCTGCATCGACACCGCGACCCGCGAGGTGGCCGTCGACGGGAAGCCCATCGTCCTCACCGCCAGGGAGTTCGACCTCCTCGCCTTCCTGGCCGCATCGCCCCGCCAGGTGTTCAGCCGCGAGCAGCTGCTGCAGCACGTCTGGCGCTCCACCACCGAGTGGCAGGACTCCGCCACTGTCACCGAGCACGTGCGGCGCATCCGCCGCAAGATCGAGGCCGACCCGGAGCAGCCCCGCTGGGTGCTGACGGCTCGAGGGGTCGGCTACCGCTTCGAGCCCTGAACCACCGGCTCGTCGATCGTGGCCCGGACGGCCCGCAGGAGGGCGTCGGGGCTGAACGGCTTCGGGAGGAACGAGACCTCGTCGAGGCGGCCGTTCAGGCTGGCGTCCTCGGCGAAGCCGGACATCAGCAGCACGTGGATCTCGGGCCGGAGGTCGGTGACCCGGCGGGAGAGCTCGACGCCGTTCATGCCGGGCAGGACCACGTCGGTGAGGAGGAGGTCGGGCGCCGTCCGCTCGAGCAGGTCGATGGCGTCCTGGCCGGAGGCGGCGGGCACCACGGTGTAGCCGTTGGCCTCGAGGACGGCGCTGGTGAACGCCCGGACCGCAGGGTCGTCCTCGGTGAGCAGGACCGTCTCGGTGCCGCCCTGGGCGTGGTGCTCGACCGGTTCCGACACCCGCAGCGACTCGGTCGCAGGCAGCAGGATGCGGAAGGTGGTGCCGAGCCCGGGGCGGGAGCGCACGGTGATCTCGCCGCCGGTCTGGGTGACGACGGCGTTCACCGTGGCCAGGCCGAGGCCGGTGCCCTCGCCCCGGGGTCGGGTGGTGAAGAACGGTTCGAAGCATCGGGCGGCGACGGCCTCGGGCATCCCCACGCCCGTGTCGGCGAACTCGATCACCACCGCAGGGCCGCCGGTGGCCGGCATCGCCGCCGGGAACGTGGCGATGGTGATGGTGCCGCCGTCGGGGAGCGCGTCGCGGGCGTTCACGACGAGGTTCAGCAGGATCTGCTCCAGCTGCCCGCGGTCGGCCATCACCTGACCGGCGAAGCGGCTGGCGGTGCAGTCGAGCACGATGTCGTTCGAGCTGACGAGGCGGCGGAGCATCTGCTCGAGGGAGCCGATCACCTCGCTCGGGTCGACGGGCTCGAACTGCACGACGCGGTGCTGGCTGAGCGTCAGGAGGTGGTCGGTGAGGAGCCGGGCCTGATCGCCGGCCTGGGCCACGGCCAGCAGGTCGGGGCGCGAGGGGTGCTCGGGCCCGAGCCGGCGCAGCACGAGGTCCGTGTAGCCGAGGACGACGGTGAGCAGGTTGTTGTAGTCGTGCGCGACCGCCCCGGCCATGAGACCGAGCGACTCGAGCCGCTGCGACTGGTGGAGCTGGAGCTGCGTGCGGCGCTGCTCGGTGACGTCGGCCACGACGAGCAGCAGGTGCGCGGTGCCGGTGTCGGACGGGACGAGGGCGGCGGACACCGACAGGTCCACGGTCGTGCCGTCCGGCCCGGCGACGGCGGCGTCGGAGGCGACCAGCACCTCGCCGGCCGCGGTGCGCTGGAGCGCGCCCTGGAG
>JACDCH010000059.1 GCA_013694495.1 Acidimicrobiia bacterium
CCGCACCGCCGGCCACCAGCGCCGCCGTCCGCCGGGGCGTCAGGCCGTCGACCCGGCCGGCGAGCTCGGCCCCGACGGCCGTCGTGACCGCCGGGAGGAGCAGGACGAGGGGCACAGCGGCCGGAGCCAGGGCCATGCCGTCGGTGAGCAGCGGCACGTACTCCTCCACGGCGGTGACCCCGCTGAGCACGGCCGCGACCACGACCGTGCGACGCACGGGCCCGTGCCGCCCGGCCTCCCGGAGACCGGCCCGCAACGTGGCGACGTACCCGTCGACGCCGCCGCCCTCCTCCTCGTCCTCGACGCTGACCGCCGGCGCGGTGGCCGGGAGCAGGAACGGCAACGCCGCGGCCACGAGGCCGAGGGCGACACTCGCCCAGCCGGCCGCCTCGTAGCCGCCGGCGGCGACGAGCGGGCCCGCCAGCGCGGTGGCGACGATGACGGCGAGGGCGCTCGCCACCTCCGCCCGCCCGACCACCTTGGCGTACTCCTCCGGCACCCCGAGCGCCACGAGCTCGTCGTAGACGAGGGCCTCCCAGGTACCCGAGGCGAACGAGCCGCCCGCGCCCCACAGCACGAAGCCGGCGGCGAACCCGCCGAACGACGGGCACACGAGCCACACCACGAAGCCCGCCGTTCGCAGCAGCGCCGCCGCGGCGAGCAAGTGGCGGCGGGACACCCGGTCGGCCAGCGCGCCCGACGGGATCTCCAGGCCGAAGGCCGTGATCGACCACAGCGCCAGGAGCGCGGAGATGTGCCCGCCGGACAACCCCGCCTGGCTGAACAGGAGGGCGTACACGGGGTAGAGCGGCACCAGCTCGTCCACGAACGCGAGCAGGACGATGCGCCGGACCAGCGCGCGGTGCGGCCGGGGATCGCGGCGACGACGGCGGGATCAACATCGATGCATGCGCTGCATCATGGCCGACGACGCACGCCGGTGAAGGGCGACTTCCGCCGGCGCGGCACGTGGTTTCCTGGGGGCATGAGCTCGGCACCGTCGGAGCGGGTCCACCACCCGGTGTTCGCTCGCGTCTACGACCGCCTGTCGGCGGCCTCCGGGCGCGCCGGCGTGGCCGAGCACCGGGACCGGTTGTTGGCCGGCGTGAGCGGCCGGGTCGTCGAGGTCGGGGCCGGCAACGGGCTCAACTTCGCCCACTACCCGTCCACCGTCGCCGAGGTCGTGGCCGTCGAGCCCGAGCGCTACCTGCGGGCCCGAGCGGAGGAGGCGGCGACCGCGGCCCCCGTCCCGGTCACCGTGGTGGAGGGCACGGCGACATGGCTGCCCGGCAACCGGAGGGTGCGTACATGACCGATCGGTCCGGCTGGCACCCTCCGGTCGTCGGGCCCTGGCGGCGGGCTGCGGGTCGTCGACATGCGTCCTCCTCGTGTCGATGTCATCGCCCATGAAGACGCCGACCGCATCCCGTCTGTGACAGCCCGCCGCGGTCTTCCCCCGGACGGCCGCGATGAGATCCGGGGCGCTGCGTCGTCGGACGGGTAGAACGCGCGCACCCACTTCGAAGGAGAGAATGTGGATCAACTGACCCCCGCAGGCGAGCTGGCGGCGACGAACGGCATCCGACATCCCGGCGAGTCCGAGGAGTACCGGCGCGCCCGGCAGGCCCTGCTCGTGGAGGAGATCGAGGTGCGTCGGCAGGCCGAGCGGGTGGCCGAGCTGCGCCGGGCGCTCCCGCCCGGCGGTGAGGTCCCTGCCGATTACCGCTTCGTGGCCGAGGACGGCCGCGAGGTGGCGCTGTCCGACCTCTTCGGCGACCACGACACCTTGGTCGTCTACAGCTACATGTTCGGGCCGGAGCGCGAGGCGCCGTGCCCGATGTGCACCTCGATGATGGGCGGGATCGCCGGCAAGGTCGCCGACATCGGCCAGCGCGTAGCGATCGCCTTCACCGCCCGGGCGCCCATCGAGCGCCTCACGGCCGCCAAGGCGGCGCGGGGATGGACCGACATGCCGGTGTACAGCGACACCACGGGTGAATACACCCGCGCCTACGTGTCGGCCGACGACGGCGACATCCCGGCGCTCAACGTGTTCTCCCGCCGGGAGGGCGTGGTCCGCCACTTCTGGAGCGAGGAGATCGGTTTCGACATGGCCGACCCCGGCCAGGACCCGCGCAGCGCGGTCGAGCTCGACCCACTGTGGCTCGTGCTCGACACGACACCCGGAGGTCGGGGCACGGACTGGCGCCCCGGCCTGTAACCGGCGCAATCGGCGAGGACCTGGTCCTGGGCTACCAACGGACCACGGTGGTCCACGGCGTGTCCCTGCGGCTCAGCCCCCGCGCCGTCACTGCCCTGATCGGTCCGAACGGCAGCGGTAAGTCGACCGTGCTGCGGTCCCTCGCCCGGCTGCACCGCGTCGAGTCGGGGCGGATCGGCCTCGGGGACGGCCCGCCCGGAGCCGCCGCGCCGCGCTCGGCTCGCGGCTTCGCCCGGCGGGTGACGCTGCTCTCGCAGTCCCGGCCCCACCCGTCGGGACTCGAGGTGCGCGACGTCGTGGCCTTGCGCCACCCCCACCGCCGGGCGCTTCTCCCCGCTCACCGACGTCGACCGCGCCGCCATCGGGCGGGCGATGGACCTCACCGGCATCACCGACATGGCCCGCCGCCCCGGGACCAGCTCTCCGGCGGCGAGCTGCAGCGCGTGCTGCAGCGCGTGTCAGTGGACGGTGCGTAGGGCGAACCAGGCGATGGTGATACAGGCCAACCCAGCGACGAAGGTGCGGATGTCACGGTTGTGCCGCACCCGCCAGAGCGCGATCCCGAAGATCGGCGCCGCGATGGCAGCTTGCACGAATGCGCCTGCGTCGGTCCGGGGCAGCGCCAGGTCGATCAGGAGGTCGCTCACTCGACGGCGCGACTCAGCTCTGTCGCGCGACCGCCACGATGTCGGTGGTCGGCGGGTAGTCGAGCGTTCGTGCCCGGTACAGGAAGCGCACGGTGTGGTCCGGTGTCGAGGATCACGAATCCCGGGGCTTGCCGGGGGTGGGCGGGGATGCGGCCCTGGCGGGCCCGGCGAGCGACCCGCATGTAGTTCCACCAGGTGCGGGGCCAGAGGAGCCTCCACCACTGGATCTTCCGCACATCGAGCGCCTCGTACAGGGCGTGGTCGGAGTCGAGCAGCAACCGGAAGTCGACACCGTGGTCCATGAGGTGGCGGGCCTGGCAGTCGGCGGCACCGCCAACTCCGACCACGCTCACACCCGCCGCTTCGAGGGTCGGGCGGGCGGCCTCGAGCTCGATCAGGACGCGGCAGGGCATGCAGCAGTAGTAGCGCATCCAGCGGGACGGCCAGCGGCCGTTCGAGCAGCTCATCGAGCGCGACCGGCTCTCCGTCGACCTCTCGCAACGTGAGGGGCCGACGGTGTCGCCGGGCTTGGTGAGCGCGTCCATCGTCGTCAGGAACCGCCTTCGTCATGGTGAGCTTCCCGCCCGGAGCGGGCCGGACAGACGACGCGGTGCAGCATCCAGGCAAGGGTTGTCGTCGTCGCGGCCCGGCTCGCTGGAGAACACGACCGGCTGGTCGGCGGCGTCGTCCTCCACGATGTAGGCGGCGCCAGCGAGCCCGTCGCCGGTCAGGTGGCAGCTTCGGGACATACACCAAACTCCTCAGCTCAGGCGACGTCGGCGACGATGGACCGGGCCTCCTCGGCGGGCTGCGCCGCCGAAGTGCCCGTCCCCCTACCGCCGGGGCCGCGACCGTCCCGCCGTTGTCGTCGCCGCCGCACGCGGGCAGCAGGGCCGCAGGCCGATGCCAGCAAACGCCGAGTGCCGCGCCGCGGCGCCCCGCCCAGTCGAGGAACCCCCCGCCTGTCAATCGCTGCCCGCGCTGCTGTGCTGGGCTGATCTGTCACCCCGGCCTCCTTGTTGAACTGGGACGAACCGCGCAGGGAACCCGCTCGGGGCGAGAGCCTCCCGCCTCATGCTGAACGCGCTGGCCCGGTTGTTCAGGTGCCGAGTTGCGCGGCGAAGCGCCGGAGCCGCAGCGCCCCCAGCGTGTCGTGGTCGCGGTCGCGGTCCCCCAGGTTGCGCAGCGATCGCTTGACCATGCGGGTGACCGCGACGTCACCGCTGCAGCCCCAGCACTCCCGCAGGTGCGCAGCGACAGCTGCGGTCTGGTCGAGCTCGCCGTCCACGTAGGCCGTCAGGAGTCGCTTGGTCCGGCGGTGGGCCCACGTGCTCATCGCTGCCGGAAACCCGACGACCGGTGCGAGACTTCCCGGGAATGGTCGTGCACGCCGCCGGGTTTCGTCTTCGATGGGAGCTTCGCTGAGCGGCCCGGCGGCGACGGCCGACGAGCGGTTCGCACTGTTCGTGTTGCCGGAGGTGGAGGTGCTGTTGCGGGTCGCCCGGACCCTCACCCCGGACCATGCTGATGCCGAAGATCTGGTGCAGGACACCTTGATCCGGGCCTACCGCGGCATCGACGGGTTCGACGGCGCCCATCCCCGGGCGTGGCTGCTGACGATCCTGCGCAACACCCAGATCAACCGGACCCGCCGCCGCCGTCCCGAGCTGCTCGACGACCCTGACAGCACGATGGCGACGGTGGCCGACACCTCCGCTGATGGCCAGAGCGTCGAGGCGTTGGTGGTCGGCGCCACCTTCGACGCAGTCGTGGAGGACGCGTTCCGCAGCCTGCCCGACCCGTTTCGTCGGGCTGTCGAGCTGGTCGACATCAATGGGCTCAGCTATGCGGAGGCGGCGGGGGTGATGGGCGTTCCTGTCGGCACGATCATGAGCCGGATCCACCGCGCCCGCCGGCGCATGCGTGACCGGCTGGCCAGCGCCGGCCTCGCCTCCAGGAGCAAGCGATGAGACCCTTCCGACGCCGATCCGACCGCCCGATGAACTGCATGCAGGTCGGACGCCGGCTGCAGCGCTACCTCGACGGCAACCTCGACGACCTCACCGCCCGGCGCATCATGCGCCACCTCGAGGACTGCCGGCGTTGCGGTCTGGAGGCCACCGCCTACACCGAGATCAAAGCCAGCCTGGCCCGCCGCGCCATCGATGTTCCCGACGACGCCGTGACCCGGCTGCGGGCCTTCGGTGAGCGGCTCGTCCACGAGGGCCCACCCACGGATCTCGACCTGCCCGACGAGACCCCGAGTGCGTAGCCGCCCAGAGGCCGAGCCCGTGTCTCTGCCCGCCCGCCACCAGCGCAAGTTCGGTTCGGGTTCCCGCCGCCCGGACCCGACCAGCGGGGCGGTCGTTCATTCCCACAGCGACCGCCCCGCGAGGTCCACCCCCCACGCCGATCCCGCCAGTGACACCCCCGGCAGTCGTGCAACGGTCCCCTCGGGGTGGGTGCTCATGATCGGGTTGGGTGGGCTGGTCCTCACGCTCGGCGCGGTCATCCTGGAGGTGATCTCGGGTCAGTACGCCAACTCTGTGGTTCCCGGCTGGGCCCGCTGGGTGCCCCTCGCGTGGCCGCAACCGCTGCGGGTGGCGTGGTGGCTGGCGGTGGCGGCCGGGGCGGCCGCGTTCCGCTGGTCGCTGCACCGCCTCGGCCTCCGGCCGAACCCGGTCGTGACCGTGGGCACCGTGGTCCCGTTCCTCGCCTTCGCTGCCGGCATCGGCGTCGGTGCCGATTGGGCCACCTGGCACTGAGCTGACTCCCTCTCCGGGATCGGGTGTCAAGCGGTTCGTCGGTTGAGGTGATCGTTGGTGGCCGTGGAGGCTCGCGGGTGGGGAAGGTCGCCTCGTCTGTCCGCCTTCGGGCGTGACTTTCGCCTGTGCCTCCGCGACGAAGCCACCGACGCTTGGGCGATTGGGTCGCGGTTGAACGCTCCGAGAACAAGGGCGGCACGTTCGTGCGCGGCGATGGCCGCCTCGTCGCCCCCCGAACGGTCACGGTCGGCGACCGCCGATTCACCCGCCCAGCGCGCCGTCGTGCTGGCCACCGGGACCGAACCGGCCATCCCACCCATCCCCCGGACTCGACCAGGTGCCCTACTGGACCAACCGGGACCTGGGGAGGCCAAGGAGCTCCCCAGCGCACTGCTCGTGCTCGGCGGCGGCGCCATCGGCGCCGAGCTCGCCCAAGCCGTGGCCCTCTTCGGGGTCGCCGTCACGATCGTCGAGGCGCTCGACCGGTTGCTCCCGCTCGAGACCACCGCCGCCGGTGCGCTCATCGCCGAGGTCTTCACCGAGGAGGGCATCGAGGTGATCACCGTCCCGAAGGGCGGGAGGGATGCATCGCGCCCCAGGGCGGGTTTCCCATTCGTCCGCCAACGAGGAGACACCCATGAAGAAGCTCTGCACCACGCTGTCCACCATGCGCT
Source organism: Acidimicrobiia bacterium (assembly GCA_013694495.1). Taxonomy (GTDB): domain Bacteria; phylum Actinomycetota; class Acidimicrobiia; order Acidimicrobiales; family JACDCH01; genus JACDCH01. The sequence goes on from JACDCH010000059.1 coordinate 6,308, forward strand.
CGTTCGCCCCGCTGATCCTGCGGGTCGTGTTCGGCGGGCTGTTCCTGTGGCACGGCATCGACAAGTTCCGGGCCGGCATCGACATGGTCGAGGGCGCCTTCAACATGTGGGGCGTGCCGGCGCCCGCCCTCGCTGCGCCCGCGGTGGCGCTGCTCGAGGTCGTCGGCGGGATCGCGCTGATCATCGGCTTGGGCACGCGGCTGTTCTCGATGCTGCTCGCCGTGGTCATGATCGGCGCCATCGTCTACGTGAAGGCCGACGTGGGCGTGATCGCCGCGGAGGGAGCAGGAGCAGGAGCGGAGGTCGACATCGCCAACCTCGGCGGCCTGCTCGCCCTCATGCTGCTCGGGCCTGGCCCCATGTCGATCGACGCGATGGTCGGGCTGGAGCCGAGCGAGGCGACGGCACCGGAGCCGGTCCTGACCAGGGCCTGACGCTCAGCGCGCCCGCACCGCCGCCCGCGCCGCGATGCGGGCCGGAGCCACACCGGCTGGGTAGAGCGAGTCGACCAGCACGTCGGCGTCGTCCTTGCTCTCCATCGGGCAGGCGAAGCGCTTGCGCTCGTCGCTGAGGACGGTGAGGTCGGCGTTCGCGATCAGTGCGGCAGGGCGTGCAGCCAGATCCAGCTGCGGGGCGGTACCGGTAGAAGTTGCCGTGGCGCAACACCCCGCCATGGGGCGCGTGGAACACCAGGGCGGCCGGTTCGCTGGCTCGATTGCCGACGAACCGCCCCATCTCTTCCACCAGGAAGTCGGGCATGGGGACGTGGCGCCGGGGCGTCGGATCGTGGTGGGCCGACCCCCTCACCGCCATCGCGATCGCCCGCGCTCGCCGCCGAGAAGGTCTCGAAGGGCGGCGAGGCGACTCCTGCGACGACGCCCCCGACCCGTGACGGAGGACTCCGCGACCGACTGGGATGCGCGGCGGCAGAGACGACGAGAGCTCCGAGGTCGTCGGGGCCCTGGCTCACTGGCGAGCCAACGGGTGCGAGCGCTCCGGTAGCACCCGCGCCCCGTCCGCGCGGTCGCTCGCGGCGAACCCGAACGCTCGACGAACGCTCCGCCCACGGCGAGTGATGACGAGGGGCGCATCAACCGGGCACCGCAGCGCCCATCGGCATGCGGCGGACGGGGCGCACCGGTCTGTCAGGGGTCACGCACCGGCTCCGCAGACACGTCTGCTCCGGTGGTGGGCAGGGATTGTCCTGTCCAGTCGCGGCGATGCGCAACAAGCATGCCGATCGCGATGAGGACCGCTGCCGCGGAGAACCACTGGCTGGCGGTGAGGCCGAGTCCGTGGGTCTCGTCGATGCGGAAGAAGTCTTCGACGACCCGGCCCGTGCCGTACCAGGCGACGAACACCAGGAACAGCGTCCCGGTGCGCAACGCTCGGCGTCGTAGCCAGAGCATCAGGCCCAGCAACGTCAGTACCGAGATGAGGTCGTACAGCGCTGGCTGGTGCACGGCCTGGCCGATGGGGGCGACGCAAGGAGACGAGGTGTCGACGCCGGTACAGCGGTAGCCGAGGAAGAAGTCGGTGGGTTTGCCGAGATGATCAGCGACGACGAGGTCCCCGACTCGGCCGATGGCGATGCCGAGAGCGAGGCCGGGGGCCGCGGCGTCGAGGAGCGGCCACAGCTGATGGCCGCGGCGGTAGAGGTATGGAAGCGCGACAGCCATGGCGGCGGTGATCCCGCCGAGCAACGACGCGCCGCCCTCCCAGACCCGCACGGCTTCGAGTGGTCTGTCGCGGAAGTTGCCGAGGTGGTTGAGGACGTAAGCGAGGCGGGCGCCGACGAGGGCGGCGATGATCGCTCGGGTGAGCGCGGTGTGGATGTACCCGTCGGGGATGCCGAGTCGGCGGGTGGCGCCGAGGAGGAGCTTGGCGCCCGCCAGGAACCCCACCGCGGTGCCGATGCCGTGGGGGGAGACGGCGAGCTGACCGAGCTTGATCTCGACGATCGGTGTGAAGTCGAGGAAGGCGAGGCTCACTGCTGGGTGTCCCGGTAGCGCAGTCCCCAGGTGCGGCCGTCGTCGGTGGAGCGGTAGATGCCGGTCACGCCGTCGGCGTCGTGGGCGGCGGCGTAGAGGGCGTCGGGCGTGGCCAGGAAGGCTTGTGGTTCGCCGACCAGCGTGCCGGCCTGCACCCACGCCGGACCGTCGCGGTGCCAGACGGCGCCGCCGGGGTCGGCGCCCCACAACCCCGCCTCCGCGTCCCAGGTGAGGGTCACGAGGGGCGGCCCGTCGGCCTCGGCCCAGTTACGGCCACCGTCGGCCGACTCGGTGAGACCAGTGGGCGTGGCCCCGAGGATGCGGTCGCCGTCGTCGGGGTCCACGGCGAAGCCGAAGAGGTCCAGGGTGGAGCGGGTTTCCCAGTCAGCGCGGTCGGCGGACACCATGAATCTCCCGGTGCCGGAGTCCCAGCCGTACACCTGGTCGTGGACGAAGGCAAGGCCGTGGAAGTCGACCTCGCCACTGAGCGAGAGACTGGTCCAGGTGATGCCGGCGTCGGTCGATTCGATGAGCCCGAGGCGGCCCGGCTGGCCCGCCTGCGCGCCTTGGAGATCGGGGTGGCCGGATCCGAGGAAGTGGTCGGGGCCGGCGACCGTGAAGCCCATGGTGTCCTGGAAGCTGGCGCCGATCCGCTGGGCTTCGTCGGAGTCGGCCGGGATTCGGAATGACCCGTAGTGGGTGGCAACGATGAGCGAATCGTCGGCGGGGTTGATGCCGAGGCCGTGAACGTGCGCGACGCCGGGATCGCTGGCGACGGCCGCCGGGCCGGGGGTGTCGTCTCGTCCCGCGATCCGCACGCCGGCCCACACGATGGCGGCGACGGCGATCGCGGCGACAGCGACGAGGGCGATCCGGTCGACGCGGCGGCGAGGGGTTGGGCGGCGTCGGGATTGGGGGGTCATGTGAGTAGCTCCTCGATGGCGGCGTCGAGCGCCGCCTGGTTGGCGACGTTGTCGAAGCGGTGGCTGATGATCCCGTCGGCGTCGACAACGAACACCCATGGTTCGTTGCCGCCGTCACCGCGCTCGATCCATCCGGCCGCGGCGGGGTTGACCTGTTGGTTCTCGAAGTCGCCCCAGACCTCGAGGTGCACGAAGTCCATGCGATCGGCGTAGCGGCCGGCGAGGCCGCTGACGGTGTCGGTGACCGGCCCGCAGAAGCGGCTGGTGCAATAGGTGGGGGTGGAGATGACCACGGTGACCGGGCGGTGCTGATCGAGCGCAGCAGCGATCGTGGTGGCGTGGAGCTCGGGGTCAGGGATCAGTTCGTCGCCTTGGGCCCGCAAATCGATGACGACGGACGGCGTGGCGGGGTCGCCCGGCAGCGCGTTGGTTGTGCGGGGGGCCGGGTCTCTGATCGCCGGCACCTGGTGCTCGTCGTCACCGCAGCCGCTGGGAGCGAGTGCCGAGGCGGCCAGTGCGGCTGCGATGCGGCTCACGTCGTGGCCTCCGGGACGGCGAGAAGCTCGGTGATGAGGGCTGCGACCAGTTCGGGCCGGCGGACGGCAAGGTGGTGGTCTCCGGACACGAGACGCAGGTCGGCGGTCCTGCCCTGGGCCGCGCGCTGCGCGGCGAGGCGGCGCACGTAGACAGGCGGGGCGGAGTGATCACCTGTGCCGTGCAGAAGGGTGACCGGAACCGGCGCGGCGAGGAAGACACGCTCGGGGCGGTAGCCGACCACGACTCGCTCCAGAGTCCGGTGGTAGGAGACCCAGGTGTGGCGGGCGGCGTCGCTGGCGATCGATGGCGGCAGGTCGCGTATGACCAGCGGCGCCACCGCGATGGCCAGCGGGCGGAGCCGGCACATGGCGGTGCACAGGAGACGGGCCGCCGGGCTGCCTGCGACGGTGAGGCGAGCGAGCAGACCCAGGCGGCCGACTTCGTCGCGGGCGTTGCGCTCGTCGAGGAAGGCTGGCAGCCCGAGGAGTAGGAGCCCGCGAACCAGGTCGGGTCGATGCGCGGCGAGGGCCACGCCGAGCAGGGCGCCGGTCGAGTGACCGACGACGAGCGATCCGGCAGAGACCAAGGGGCTGAGCGCGGCGAGGTGGGTCTCGACGTCGTAGGCGGCCTCGGGCGGTGCCGGGGAACGGCCGAACCCCAGCAGGTCTGGAGCGAGGCCCCGGTAGCCGGTGCTGACGTCGCGGAGCGGCTGCCAGTAGCGGGCCGACGCGCCGAGGCCGTGGAGGAACGCGACCGGAGGCCCCGTTCCCCATTGTTCGCTGAACAGGGGTGGGGGGGTCACGGTTGCGATCGCGCTCGGATTCGGTCGAGGGTGGTGAGGTAGGCGGCGACGGCTACGAGGACGGTCCCATACCCCCGGTGCGGTTCCGGCCCCACACGAGATGGGTGGCTGATGTGGCCGAGGAACAGGTCCATCCGTCACTCGTCGGAGATTGCGGGACGGGAGGTGTAGCCGGCGTCGCTGATGGCGGCAGCGATGTCCTCGGCGGTGACACGGCTCGGGTCGAAGGCGATACGACTTCGGCGACGGCGCGAGTCGGTCACGCACTCCTCGACACCATCGAGTTCCTCGACGGTGTCGTCGATGAGCAGCCCGCAGCTGGCGCAATGCATCCCGTCGATGGCCAGCTCGATCGACACGGTCACGCGATCACCTCGATCGAACCGGAGTACATGCCCATGGCGCAGGTGAACAGGACCCGGCCCGGCTCCAGGCTCCCGAGGTCGAAGGCGGTGTCGCCGGTCTCGGGCAGGTACTCCTGCAAGCCGGTCGAGGGGATCACGAAGGCGCGGGTGCAGCCGAACACGCCGTCGGTGTGCACGGTCAGCGTCGTGGGAACGCCGGCGCGGACACGGAGCAGTGACGGCGAGTAGCCGCTGTCGGTGGCGGTGAGCGTGACGTGCTGGACGCCGTCGGGACCGGGCACCGGCAGTGGGCCGGTCGCCTCGGCTTCGGTGCTGTTGTCGTCGCTGGTGAGCGTTCGAACTGCGCTGGTGACGGTGAAGGACGAGTCGGCGAGCACGAGCCCGGTGTTGACCGACACCAGACCGGCGACCAGAACCGCGGCGGCGGCGAGGACACTGAGTCGGCCGCGCAGCAGTGCGCTCGAGCGTCGGGCGGCGTAGCCGATGGCCGCGAACAGCGGCGACGTGCCGACGACGAAGGTGGCCATGATCGCCGCCCCCGCCAGCGCGGATCCGGAAGCGACGGCGAGGAACTCCATGCCGAGGGTGACTCCGCAGGGGAGCAGGACGGTGGCTCCGCCGAGCGCGGCGGGCGCGAACCCCGAGGACCAGCGGGCGTTGCGGCGCACGAGCCGTCCCCACGCCGCCGGTGGGGTGGGCACCAGCCAACGCACCGCCTTCACCCCGAACAGATCCAAGGCCAGCAGGACCATGAGCAGCCCGGCTCCGATCTGGACCCACGCCCGGGTTCTCACGCTGAGTTGCACGGCGTCGCCGAGCAGGCCCAGTAGCGCGCCGAGCGCCGTGTGGGTGACGAGCTTGCCGGCCAGGAACGACCCCACCGGCACGATGTCCTCAAGGGCCGATGTCACTGGCGGTGCTGGCTCCGGCGGGTGGGGACGGCGGCGCTTGCCTTGGGCGGGGGTGACCGCTGGTTGCGGGTGGCGTCGGGCGACGACCCCGGCGAGGAGGCCGCCCTGCACTGCGGCACACGATGCGCCACCGGCGAGCAGGCCCGTGACCAGCACGGCCCAGAGGCTCACGGTGCGGGCTCGTCTGCAGTGCGGCGCTCGTCATCGAGGGCGCGCAGGCGGGCGATCTCTTCGCGCAGCGTCGCGATCTCGTCGGACGAGGCGGGCGGTGGAAGCGGGGAGGTTGGTTGGTGGTCGCGTTTGCGGCCGGGCATGGCC
>JACDCH010000064.1 GCA_013694495.1 Acidimicrobiia bacterium
GGCCGCGACCCTGGACGGCCAGACGTCGGCGTCCGGCAGCGACGGCGGCGGCAACGGGACCGGCGGCGGCGGTCGCAGTGACGACGACGACAAGGCGATGCCCACGACGTCCGCCGCGCTCCCGCCCGCGCTGACGACCCCGAACCCACCGGTCACGCCGATCGCCCCCACGCCGACCTCGCCGATTCCGAGCAGGCCGGACCCGGCGACGCCGCCGGTCGTGGCCCCCGCCCTCCCCACCATCCCGCTGCCGATCCCCGCCGGGATCCTGCCGGCCGGCACCGAGATCGCGCTCGACGTCGGCGGGGCCGACGGCATCGCCGTCGACGTGGGCGACTGCACCGGAGTCGCCATCGCCGGCATCACCGTCGGGTGCACGACCGCCTCGCAGGGTCCCCTCGAGGTGGCGGTCGTCCTTCCGGTGGCCGGCCTGCCCCCGATCCGGCTGCCCTAGCCCTCGCCCGCTGGCTCAGGCCCGGCGCAGCTCCGTGCCGGCCGGCGTGTCGGCCACCTCGTATCCGAGGGCCACCAACTCGTCGCGCAGCGCGTCGGCCGCGACGAAGTCCTTGGCCGCTCGCGCGTCGTCGCGCCGCCGGGCGAGCTCCATTGCGTCGTCGCCGATGTCGCCGCCGTCGGCCCGGAGCTCGAGGCCGAGGGCGCCGGCGATCTCGAGGGCGGCGGCGGCGGCCGCCTCGTCGCCGTCGGCGTTGGCCGTGCGCACGAGCTCGAAGAGGAGCCCGACGGCCGCCGGCGTCGACAGGTCGTCGTCCATCGCCGCCCGGAACCGCTCGAGGGCGGCAGGGTCAGCATCGACCTGAGCCGCGCTGGTGGCGAACCGGCGGGCGAACGAGTCGAGGCGTTGCACGCTCGTCGTGGCCGCCTGGAGCACGGCGTCGCTCACCTCCATCGGCGAACGGTAGTGGGCCTGGAGCACGAGCAGCCGGAACGCCCGCGGGTCGTACTCGTCGACGAGGTCGAGCAGGTTGCGCACGTTGCCGAGCGACTTCGACATCTTCTCGCCGTCGATCTCGAGCATCCCGTTGTGGAACCACAATCGGGCGAACTCCCGCCCTTCGGCGACGGCCTGGGCCCGCTCGTTCTCGTGATGAGGGAAGCGCAGGTCGAGCCCGCCGCCGTGGATGTCGAAGCCATCGCCGAGGAGGTCGAGCGCCATGACGACGCACTCGGTGTGCCAGCCCGGGCGACCGTCGCCCCACGGCGCCGGCCAGCTCGGCTCGCCCGGCTTCGCCAGCTTCCAGAGCACGAAGTCGAGGGGGCTGCGCTTGTCCTCGTTGGCCTCGATGCGAGCACCGGACCGCAGCGACTCGAGGGGCTGCCCGGCGAGCAGGCCGTAGCCGTCGACCTGGCCGACGTCGAGGTACACGCCGTCGCCGGTCTCGTAGGCGAGCCCGCGCTCGACCAGCCGCCCGATGAGGGCGACCATGCCGTCGACGTAGCCGGTGGCGTGGGGGTCGTGGTCGGGCCGGCGGATGCCGAGCGCGGCCATCGCCCGGTACCACTGGACCTCGCACCGCTCGGCGACCTCGGTCCAGGGCCGGTCCTCGGTGGCGGCCCGCTTGATGATGTTGTCGTCGATGTCGGTGATGTTCGAGACGAACGTGACCTCGAAGCCGGCCCACTCGAGGTAGCGCCGGAGGATGTCGTAGGCGAGCGTGTTGCGACCGTGGCCGAGGTGGGGCGGGCCGTACACCGTCGGGCCGCACGCGTAGATCGACACCTTGCCGGGATCCCTCGGTTCGAGGGGGCGGACGACCCCCCGGGCGGTGTCGAACAGGTGGAGCACGGCGCCGAAGGTATTCGACGCCGATCCGAAGCACGGGTTCCGAAACGCTCGGGGACCGCCACTACCGTCGGCGCACCATGGCCATACCGGACAAGCCCTCGCTCGAGGGGCTCGAGGCGAAGTGGAGCGCCCGGTGGGAGGCCGCCGGCACCTACCGCTTCGACCGCACGAAGGGGCGCGACGAGATCTTCTCGATCGACACGCCGCCGCCCACGGTGTCCGGCCGCCTGCACCCCGGCCATGTCTTCAGCTACACGCACACCGACCTCGTGGCCCGCTACCAGCGCATGCGGGGGCGCGAGGTCTTCTACCCGATGGGCTGGGACGACAACGGGCTGAACGTCGAGCGCCGCATCCAGTTGATGACGGGCACCATCGTCGACCCGACGCTCACCTACGACCCCGCCTTCCGGCGGCCGGAGAAGGTCGACCCCAAGGCGCGCCCGCTGCCCGTCAGCCGGCCCAACTTCATCGAGCTGTGCGAGGAGCTGGTCCCCGAGCTCGAGGCCTCCTACCACGACCTCTGGACGACGGTCGGCCTTTCGGTCGACTGGTCGCACACGTACACATCGATCGGGGCCAAGGCCACGCGCGTCAGCCAGCGCGGCTTCCTGCGCCTGGCCCGTCGCGACCTGGCCTACCGGAGCGAGTCCCCGACGCTGTGGGACGTCGACTTCAAGACGGCCGTCGCCCAGGCCGAGCTCGCCGATCGCGACCTGCCCGGGGCGTACCACAAGCTCGTCTTCCGCGGTCCGGACGGCGCGGCGCTGCCCGTCGACACCACGCGTCCGGAGCTGCTGCCGGCGTGCGTGGCGATGGTCGCCCACCCCGACGACGAGCGCTACCAGCCGCTGTTCGGCGCCACCGCCACCACGCCGCTGTTCGGCGTGCCGGTCCCGATCGTCGCCCACCGCCTGGCCGATCCCGACAAGGGCACGGGCATCGCCATGGTCTGCACGTTCGGCGACACGACCGACGTCGTGTGGTGGCGGGAGCTCGGCCTGGAGCTGCGCGCCGTCATCCAGCGCGACGGTCGCCTCACGCCGACGCCACCGGCCGGCGTCGACCCCGTTCCCTACGCCGAGCTGTCGGGGAAGACCGTGAAACAGGCGCAGGCGCGCATCGTGGAGCTGCTCACCGAGTCGGGCGAGATGGAAGGCACACCGCGGCCGATCACCCACCCGGTGAAGTTCTGGGAGAACGGCAACCGGCCGCTCGAGATCGTCACCAGCAACCAGTGGTTCATCCGCTACCCGCCCAAGGACGAGCTCCTCGCCCGCGGCCGGGAGCTGCACTGGGTCCCGGAGTTCATGCGGGTGCGGTACGAGGACTGGGTCAACGGCCTCATCGGCGACTGGAACATCACCCGCCAGCGCTTCTTCGGTGTGCCGTTCCCGGTCTGGTACCCGATCGACGGCGACGGCGTCGTCGACAACCTGGCGCCGATCCTGGCCGACGAGGCGGCGCTGCCGGTCGACCCGACCACCGACGCGCCGCCCGGCTACGACGAGTCGCAGCGCAACCGGCCCGGCGGCTTCGCGGCCGACCCCGACATCATGGACACGTGGGCGACGTCGTCGCTGTCGCCCCAGATCGTGTGCGGCTGGGAGGACGACCCCGACCTCTTCGAGCGCACGTTCCCGATGGACCTGCGCCCGCAGGCCCACGAGATCGTCCGCACCTGGTTGTTCTCCACGGTCGTCCGCAGCCACTACGAGCACGGCACGCTCCCGTGGCGCACCGCCGGGATCTCGGGCTTCATCGTCGATCCCGACCGCAAGAAGATCTCGAAGTCGGCGGGCAACATGCCCGACGACCCCGTGGCGCTGCTCGAGCGGCACGGCGCCGACGCCGTCCGGTACTGGGCCGCCCAGGGCCGGCCGGGCATGGACATGGCCTTCGACGAGGGCCAGATGAAGATCGGCCGGCGCCTCGCGATCAAGCTCCTGAACGCCTCGAAGTTCGCCCTCGGCTTCATCCCCGACGACGCCGGCACCGCCGGCGACGACGACGCGGCCGCCGTGACCGCGCCCCTCGACCGGTCGATGCTGGCCGGGCTCGCCCGCCTGGTCGACGAGAGCACGAAGGCGTTCGACGGGTTCGACTACGCCCGGGCCATCGAGCGGACCGAGGGGTGGTTCTGGTCGTTCTGCGACGACTACCTCGAGCTGGTGAAGGGCCGGGCCTACACCGGCGACGCCTCCGCTGCCGCCGCCCTGCGCATGGCGCTCGACACCGCCCTGAAGCTGTTCGCCCCGTTCCTGCCCTACGCCACCGAGGAGGTCTGGTCGTGGATGCACGGCGACGGCACCTCGATCCACCGGTCGCCCTGGCCGCCGGCGCCGCCGGCCGACGGCGACCCCGCCGTGCTGGCCGCGGCCACGTGGGCGCTGGGCGAGATCCGGCGGGCGAAGACCGAGGCGAAGCGGTCGATGCGGGCCGAGGTCGAGCGCGTCGTCGTCCACGACACGGCCGAGCGC
>JACDCH010000120.1 GCA_013694495.1 Acidimicrobiia bacterium
TGCCGCCGCCGCGGCGGGCGAGATCGACGCCCCGCCCGAGCCCGAGGCGCCCCCGGTGAACAAGCCGATCGTCAAGACCGAGTGGGACAAGACCCCCCGCAACGCCCCCTGCCCCTGCGGCAGCGGCAAGAAGTTCAAGCTGTGTCACGGGGCGTGAAGGGTGTCGAGGTCATTCGCTCGCTGCGCTCGCTCCGTTCCCTCGAGTCGATAGCCCTCGCTCCGCTCGGCGCTTCCGGTCCTCGGCCGACTTCGTCGCCCTGCGGCCGATCCCTGGGGGCTCCGCCCCCAGACCCCCAGCGCCTTCGGCGGACTGCGAATCGCGAGAGGTGCGCGGGCCGGCGGACACCCAGTGGCCAGGGCATGAGCTCGAGGGCCGGCCGTGCGTGATTTCACCGAGGATCTCAAGGCGCTGCGGGTCCGGCTCGACGAGGCGCACCAGTACCTGCGCATCGACGAGCTGACCGCCCGCCAGCCGCAGCTGGAGGCTGAGTCCGGTCGGCCCGACCTGTGGGACGACCCCGATCGGGCCCGGCAGGTCACGGGCGAGCTCTCGTCGGTGACAGCCGACATCGAGCTCCATGCCGACCTCGGCCAGCGCATCGAGGACGCCGAGACGCTGGCCGAGCTCGCCCGGGAGCTCGAGGACGAGACCCAAGAGCCCGAGATCGCCGCCGCCATCGCCGGCCTTGCCCGGCAGTTCTCCGAGCTCGAGCTCCGCAGCCTGTTCTCGGGCGAGCACGACGAGCTCGACGCGCTCGTGTCGGTCCAGGCCGGTGAGGGGGGCGCCGACGCCCAGGACTGGGCCGAGATGCTCGAGCGGATGTTCACGCGTTGGGCACAGGCCCACGGCTACGACGTCGAGCCCGTCGACCGCACCGAAGGCTCCGAGGCCGGCATCTCCTCGGCGGAGCTCATCGTGCGGGGCCGCTACGCCTACGGGTGGCTGCAGTCCGAGCGCGGCGTCCACCGGCTCGTGCGCATGAGCCCCTTCAACGCGCAGGGCAAGCGCCAGACCGCGTTCGCCGCGCTGCAGGTGGCGCCGATGCTGCACGAGGGCGACTCGGGGGCCATCGAGATCCCCGACGACGAGATCGAGATGCAGGTCTTCCGGGCGTCGGGCGCCGGCGGCCAGCACATCAACAAGACCTCGTCGGCCGTCCGGCTCATCCACAAGCCCACCGGCATCGTGGTGAGCTGCCAGGTGGAGCGCAGCCAGCTCCAGAACCGGGGCAAGGCGCTCGTGATGCTCCAGGCCAAGCTCGCCGAGCGCCGCGAGGAGGAGCGGGCGGCCGAGATGGCCTCGATCAAGGGCGAGCAGCAGCGGGTCGGTTTCGGCAGCCAGATCCGCAGCTACGTGCTGCAGCCGTACCAGATGGTCAAGGACCTCCGCACCGAGCACGAGACGGGCAACGTCGAGGGCGTCCTCGACGGCGACCTCGATCCGTTCATGGAGGCCTGGTTGCGCTGGCAGCGGGCCTCGGCCACCGCGTCGTAGTCAGTGCAGGGCGGGGGAGCGCCGTCCCGGTTGGGGAAGCGCCACCCCCCGGGCCTCCTTCGGCATCGGCCCCGAATCCCTGTCCGAGACCGCCCTGCGGCCCGGTGACGTTACGTCACCACTCATGCGGCACGAACCGGTGGAATCCCTCCGAGAGGCGCCCGCGACCCCCGGTGACTTCGACCGGCGGGGTGGTGGCGTCTACCCTGGCCCGCCGGAGCGGTGCGGGCCATGCACGTGGTTCGCTCCCTGGCCGCCGGTACTCAGGTGGGTGCCCGCCAGGAAACCGACGAGTTCACCCGCACAGGCTGCGTACCGGCGGCCATCCGCTCGTGGGTCCCCGTTCCTTCCCCCGTTCGCTGCGAGGCTGGTTCTCCCATGATCAAGCTGGACAAGGTCACCAAGGTCTACAAGGGCGAGGTCGTGGCCCTTCGCGACGCCGAGGTCGACATCCAGAAGGGTGAGTTCGTGTTCCTCGTCGGGGCGTCGGGCTCCGGGAAGTCCACGATGCTCCGCCTGATGAACAAGGAGGAGTCGCCCGAGAAGGGGCGCATCTGGGTGGCCGGCAAGGACATCGCCGAGCTGTCCTCGTGGAAGGTGCCCTACCTGCGCCGCAACATCGGGACCGTCTTCCAGGACTTCAAGCTCCTGCCCAACAAGACCGTGCAGGAGAACGTCGCTTTCGCCCTCGAGGTCATCGGTCGGCCCCGGCACGTCATCAAGAGCCAGGTGCCCGCCATCCTCGAGCTGGTCGGCCTGGCCAAGAAGCTCGAGCGCTACCCCCACGAGCTGTCCGGGGGCGAGCAGCAGCGGGTGTCGATCGCCCGCGCGTTCGTGAACCGGCCGTTGATCCTGCTGGCCGACGAGCCCACCGGGAACCTCGATCCCGACACGTCGCTCGGGATCATGAAGCTGCTCGACCGCATCAACCGCACCGGCACCACCGTCGTCATGGCCTCCCACGATCGGGGCATCGTCGACACGATGCGCCGTCGGGTCATCGAGCTCGACCGTGGCGTCATCGTCCGCGACCAGGCCCGCGGCGTCTACGAGTAGGAGCAGCCGTGGCCCTGAAGGTCGATTACTTCGTCAAGGAGACGGGCCGGAACCTGTTCCGGAACCCATGGCTCACGATCGCCACCGTCGTCACGGTGTTCGTCGCCATCCTGCTGGTCGGCGTGTCGCTGCTCGTGCGCAGCGGCGTGCAGAACGCGACCGCCCGCTGGCAGGGCGGCATCGAGTTCATCGTGTTCATGAACCCGGAGGCGACGCCGGACCAGATCGACTCCGTGGCCCGGGACCTGTCGGAGAACCCGCAGGTCGAGACGGCCGAGTTCAAGGACAAGGACCAGAGCTACGCCGAGTTCCTCGAGCTCTTCGCCGACACGCCCGAGTTCACCGCCAACATCACGCCCGACGTGCTCCCCACCTCGTTCAACGTCAAGCCCAGCCGGGTCGACCCCGAGCTCATCGAGGGGCTCGTGCTGCAGTTCGCCGAGAAGCCGGGCGTCCGCGAGGTGGTGGCCGCCAGCCAGGCCATCCGGGAGATCAAGTCGCTCTCCGACGGCCTCAGCACCGGCATCCTCGCCGCCGCGCTCCTGCTCACCTTGGCGGCCGTGGTGCTGATCGGCAACACCATCCAGACGGCGATCTTCGCCCGGCGCCGGGAGATCGAGGTGATGAAGCTCGTCGGCGCCACGAACTGGTTCATCCGCGTCCCGTTCATGCTCGAGGGCATCCTCCAGGGCGTGGTCGGCGCCATCGCCGGCATCGGCGGCGTCTACGTCGTCAACGGCATCGTCGAGCGCCGCGTGCAGCAGGCCGACGCCCTGTCGCTGCTGTCGAGCTTCGTCATCAAGTCCGAGGACGTCTTCACGATCTCGATCTTCCTGCTGGGCGGAGGCGTGCTCATGGCCGCCATCGCCTCGGCCATCGCGGTCACGTTCTACGTCAAGGTGTAGCGGCGTCGTGGTGCCGGCGGGCGCTTGCTAGACCGGCCGCCGTGGAGCACCAGGAGATCGCCTACGAGGTGGCCGACCGCATCGCCACCATCACCCTCGATCGGCCGGACCGCCTCAACGCCTTCACCGTCCGCATGCAGCGGG
>JACDCH010000157.1 GCA_013694495.1 Acidimicrobiia bacterium
CCGCTCCAGGCGCTCGATGCGCTCGAGCAGGGCGGCGGGTGAGAGGTCGGCGGTGACGTCAGCCAGGCGCACCAGCGCCGTCTCCAGCGTGATGCGAGGGTCGGCGGCGTCGCGCATCGCCACCAGCGCCTTGCCTATCACCTCGAGCGATCGGGTCAGGAACGGCCGGTCGACCCGCTCGGCGAGGACGGCCACCCGCTCCCGGTCCTCCTGGGGCAGGTGATCGAGGGGGACGCCGAGGCTCTGCAGGAACGTGTCGCGGAGGCGGCCGACGAGCGCCTGGCCGAGCACCTTCGGGTCGCGGCCGGCGACGGTGGCCTGGTGGACGGCGGCCAGCACGGCGCCCGGCTCCCGCGCCAGCAGCCCGGCGAGCAGGGCGTCGACCTCGCCGGCGTGGTCGTCCATGCCGCCCGCGACCACCTGGTCGAGGGCAGAGAGCGTGTCGCGGGCGGAGCCGCCCCCGACGCGGAGGACGTGGGCCACCACCCCGTCGGGATCGGGAGTCACGTCGAGGCCGGCGTCGTCGATGATCCAGCGCACGTGCGTCTCGAGCGCGTCGGCCGGCAGCAGCGAGAAGGCGAAGTGCTGCGTGCGGCTGCGGATGGTGGGCAGCACCTTCTGCGGGTCGGTCGTGGCGAGGACGAAGATGACGTGCGCCGGCGGTTCCTCGAGTGTCTTGAGCAGGGAGGCCGCCGCTGCGGCGGACAGCATGTGGACCTCGTCGAGGATGTACACCTTCACCCGCCCCGGCGTGCCCAGCGAGGCCTTGGCGATGAGGTCGCGCATCGAGTCGACGCCGTTGTTCGAGGCGGCGTCGAGCTCGTGGACGTCGTAGCTCGTGCCCGCCTCGACGGCGACGCAGGAGTCGCAGGTGAGGCAGGGCTCGCCCTCCACCGGACGCTCGCAGTTGAGCGCCTTCGCCAGGATGCGGGCGCAGCTCGTCTTGCCCGTGCCCCGGGGGCCGCTGAACAGGTAGGCGTGACCCACCCGGCCATCGCGCACGGCGTTGCGCAGTGCCGTCACGACGTGCTCCTGGCCGACCACGTCGCCGAACCGGCGGGACCGGTAGCGCCGGTAGAGCGCCTGCCACGACATGGATGCCGACTCTAGGTCGACCGTCGCGCTGTGACGCCGGGCCTCGGCTCGGCTAGCTTTTCCCTCCGCTCCGCTCTCGCACGTGGCGGCCGGGTCCTGTGCAATCGCAGGCCGTGAACCGAGTCAGGGCCGGGAGGCAGCAGCTCTCAGCGGACCCTGTGGTGTGCCGCAGATCGCCTGGCCGTCACGTGGGGGAGCGGAGCGAAACCCTGGAGGGGTGCGAGAGCGGCCGATTCGGCACGCTTGGAAAGCGTGTGTGGGGAAACTCACCGTGGGTTCGAATCCCACCCTCTCCGCCGCCGCCAACGAGCGCTGATCAGTCCCGGGTGGAGCAGAGGATGCCGAGGACGCAGTTGGCCGCCGGCGCAGCCGGGCCGGGCACCTCGGGGGCCGGCTCGTCGCGGCCGGTGCCGTCGAGGGCGATGGTGTGGCCGGCGATGTCGACGTGCCACAGCTGCCGGTCGGGGTGGTCGACGGCGAGGTTCGCCATGGCCCAGGCGGTGACCGCCTGCACGGTGGGTGCCCCTGCCTCGCCGTTGGCGAAGGCCCGGCGCAGCAGGTACTCGCCGAGGAACGAAAGGCCGTAGTAGTCGTCCTCGAAGGCCAGCTGACCGGCGGGGGCGGCGGCGGTGAGGACCCGACCGGGCGCCAGCAGCTCGTCGAACCCGCCGCCGTAGCAGCCCGCGATCACGAACCAGGCGTCGCGCACGTCGAGGCGGGCGAAGCGGTCGGCCAGGTACCAGTCGGCGATGTAGCCGCGCTCGGCGGTCACCAGCACCTCGGTGCCGCCGCCGAGGTCGCGGACGTGGCCGGCGTAGAGGAACACGACCGTGTCCTGGGCGTCGGCGTTGGCCACCACCCAGTCGACCGCGTCGAGCACGCCGCCGACGGTGGCCTCCTGGTCCCACACCGTCCGGATCTGGTGGTCGGGCACCCCGCTGCGCCGCAGCCCCTCGACCAGCACGACGCCGTCGTTGCGGGCGGCCCGCAGGTCGTAGCGGTCGCCGGGGTAGTCGTCGATGCCCACGACCACGGCCCACACGTTCTCGCCGGGGGGCGGCGGCGGCGGGGGCGGGGGCGGCTCGGTGGACGGAGGCGGCTCGGGCGCAGCCCGGGTCGGTGTCGCCTCGGCCTCGGCCTCGGG
>JACDCH010000158.1 GCA_013694495.1 Acidimicrobiia bacterium
CGCGCTCGTGCTGTCGGTCCAGGCCGCCGCCACCGGTGGGCGCCTGGTGGCCGATCACGCCGGCACCGAGGTCGAGCACCCCGCCGCCCCGCCCGGCCCCCGCCAGGGTCAGCTGCCGCCCGGTCGCCGGACGGTCGGCACGTCCCGGGCAGGGATCGTGCGGCACGGCGGCGAAACCTTGGGGGTGGTAGGTGCTGGGGGCGCGGCGAGCCGCGCCTGGGTCGACGACGAGCAGCGGTGGCGCCTGGCCGTCGATGCGGCGTGCGTCGTGCTGGCCCGGCTCGACGGCTCGGTCGCGGCGGCCGCCCTGGGTCCGTTGCACCACGCCGTCACCGCCGCGGCCACGCCCGCCCTGTCCGGTCCATCGCTCCCGTTCCCCGTCTAGCCAGGAGGCTCGTCCGTGCCCCAGTCGTCCCTCGCCGCGTGCCACCCGGAGGGCGTCACGACGGCCTCGATCGACGAGGCCACCGTTCCGTGGGTGTTCTCCTCCTGCGAGGAGGAGTACACCCGGCTGCGGCAGTCGAGGGTGTTGGTCGACCTCACCAGCGTCGGCCGCATCCGGGTGGCCGGGACCGGCGTGCTCGCGTTCCTTCAGCGCATGGTGGCCCGCGACATCGAGTACCTGTTCCCGGAGCGGTCGCTGACCACGTTGCTGCTCGATGACGACGCCAAGCCGATCGACATCGTCATCGTCCACAAGGTCCAGGGCGGGTACCTGCTCGAGACGTCGTTCGGGCGGGGCGAGGCGACGCTGGCCCACCTCCAGGGCCACGCCGACGACGGCGTCGAGGTCACCGACGTGTCCGCCGAGGCGACGATGATCGGCCTCGAGGGGCCCTTCGCCTGGGAGCTGCTGCGGCAGGTGTTCGAGCCCCAGCTCACCGGCCTGCCGTTCCAGGGCGTGGCCGCCTCCACCTGGCAGGGCGAGGACATCCTCGTCACCCGCACCGGCTACACCGGCGAGTACGGCTACAAGCTGCACCTGCCGCCGGAGCTGGCCCCCAAGGCGTGGGAGGTGCTCGGCGCCGAGGCCCCGCCCCTCGGGTTCGAGGCCCTCGAGATCTCGATGCTCGAGCTCCGCCAGCCGATGCTGCACCGGGAGCTGGGCGACGACGGCAACGTCATCGCCTGCGGCTTCAACCCGCTGGCCGAGCTGGACAAGGACGACTACGTCGGCAAGGACGCCCTCCTCGCCCAGAAGGAAGAGGGCGTCGGGCTCCGGACGATCGGCTTCGCCGCTGAGGGCGACGAGGTGCCGCCGGCCGGCACCACCGTGGTGGCCGGCGGCGAGCTCGAGATCGGGCGGGTCCTGCACGCCGTCCGCAGCCCCGGCCTGGGCCACGTGATCGGGCTCCTCCGGATCGACGAGGAGTGGTCGGCCCACGGCCTCGAGCTCGACGCCGGCGGCACCACGGTCACGACGGTGCCGGCGCCGTTCCTCATCCCGCTGAGCTGGAAGATCCCGATCCTGTGACGGCGGCCACGCCCACCCGGGTCGAGAAGCACCGCGTGGCCGTCACCGGCCTCGGGATGGTCTGCGCCATCGGGAACACCACCGACGAGGTGTGGAGCGCGGCGCTCGCCGGTCGCAGCGGCATCGGCGAGATCGGCACGATCGGCACGGGCTGGCTCGGCACCCGGTACGCGGGCGAGGTCCACGACCTCGACATCGACCGTTTCATGGAGCCGGCCGAGCGCGACTCCGTCGTGCGGTCGGCCCAGCTCGTGATCGCCGCCGCCCACGAGGCCCTCGACCAGAGCAAGCTCGACCTCGAGGCCTACGACCCCTACCGGGTGGGGCTCGTGCTCGGCACCTGCCAGGGCTCGCTGGCCGAGCTCAACCCGAGCCGGCCCCACATCATCGACGCCGTCCACGCCGCCTGCGACTCGCTCGGGCGCCACCTCGGCCTGCGGGGACCGCGCACGATGGTGTCCACCGCCTGCTCGGCCGGTGCCACCGCCATCGGCATGGCCCGCGACCGGCTGTGGAGCGGCGACGTCGACGTGGTCGTCACCGGCGGCGCCGACGCGCTCACCTTCTTCTCGCTGTCGGGCTTCGCCATCATGGGCGCCCTGGCCAACGGGCCCTGCGCGCCGTACAGCCGCTCCGACGGCCTGTCGCTCGGCGAGGGGGCGGCCGTGCTCGTGCTCGAGCGCTACGACGACGCCCTGCGGCGGGGCGCGCCGATCCTGGCCGAGATCGCCGGCTGCGGGCTGTCCGCCGACGCCTACCACGCGTCGGCGCCCGATCCGTCGGGCCGGGGCGCGGCCCTGGCGGTCAGGCGGGCGCTGGCCCAGGCCGGCGTCACGGCCGACGAGGTCGGCTACGTCAACGGCCACGGCACGGCCACGCCGGCGAACGACGGCATGGAGCGCAAGGCCATGGAGATCATCTTCGGCGAGCGGGCCCGCCGCGTGCCGTGGAGCAGCACGAAGTCCATGACCGGCCACACGCTCGGCGCGGCCGGCGCCATCGAGACGGCCATGTGCGTGCTCGCCACGCTGCACGGCGCCGTCCCCCCGACGGCCAACTTCGCCGACCCGACCGCGGCCGACTTCGACTTCGTCCCCAACGAGGGCCGGACCGTCCCCGTCGAGGTGGCCGTCTCCAACAGCTACGGCTTCGGCGGCACCAACGCGTCGGTCGCCGTGGCCCGGCCGGGGCGCACGCCGGCGCCGCAGACGCCCGCCCCGAACGAGCCCGCGGTCATCACCGGCCTCGGCGTGGTGGGGCCGCTCGGCATCGGGTACGAGGAGTGGTGGGAGGCGCTGGCCACCGGCCGCTGCGCGATCGAGCCGATCACCGGCTTCGACGCCGGCGGCCTGCTCGGCGCCGACGTCCCGCCGCTGCCCACCAAGGGGTTCGCCCACCCCGGCGCCTGGCGCAAGATGGACGGCCTGGCCCGGCTCTGCGTGGCCAGCAGCCGCCTGGCCTGGCGCCACGCCGGCCTCGACCTCGACCCGGCGGCCATGGAGAACGTGGCGGTGCTGTTCGGTACGAACGCCGGCTCGATGGAGCACACCGAGGCGTTCGACCGCGGCGCCCGCCAGGGCGCGACCAAGGCCAACCCGATCCTGTTCCCGAACGCGGTGCTCAACTCCGCGGCCGGGCAGGTGTGCATGACGCTCGGCCTCCGGGGGCCGACCAACACCGTCACCTCAGGCGGGGTGTCGGGCCTGGTGTCGCTCGTCCAGGCCCTCGACATGATCGGCCAGGGCGAGGTCGACCTCGCCCTCGTGCTCGGCGGCGACAGCCTCTACCGCACGGTCGTGATGGCGGCGGCCGGCCAGCCCGGCTTCCTCACCCACGACGCGGTGCGCCCGTTCGACACCGCCGCCTCGGGCACCGCCCTGGCCGGCTGCGGCGTGGCCCTCGTCGTTGAGTCGGCCAGCCGGGCCGCAGCGCGCGGGGCGACGTCGTTCGCCCAGGTGCGGGGCTGGGGCATGACCAGCGACTCGGCCCCCGACGACGCGCTGCCCTCCTCGGTCGACGACTGGGCGGCAGCGATGCGCATCGCCGTCGAGCGCAGCGGCCTGACGCCGGGCGACATCGACCTCGTCGTCGCCGCCGCCAGCGGCGTGGCCGCCAGCGACCGGGCCGAGGCGGAGGCGATCCACGCCGCACTCGGCGGCTCGCCCCACGTCATCGCCCCGAAGTCCCTCACCGGCGAGACCCTCGGCGCCGCAGGCCTCGTCAACGCCCTGGCCGGGATGCTCGCCTTCGACCGCGGCCACCTGGCCCCGACGGCGGGGCTCACGCATCCCGTCGACGTGCCGTCGCTCGCGTTCGTCACCGAGCCCACGACCGCATCGGTCGACCACTGCCTCGTCAACTCCTGCGGGCTCGGCGGCAACTACGTGAGCGTCGTGCTCAGCCGACCGGAGTAGCCGTCGACGACGAAGGAGCAGGGCCTGTGAGCGACTCCACCGCGGGGGCGGTGCTCGTCTGCGACCGGCTGACCAAGCGCTACGGGGACCGGCTGGCCGTCGACGGCCTGAGCTTCGCCATCCGGCCGGGCGAGCGCTACGGCCTGCTGGGCCCGAACGGCGCGGGCAAGACCACGACGATCTCGATGGTGTGCGGCGTGCTGCGCCCCGACGACGGCACGGTGCTCGTCGACGGGCAGCCGGCGGCCGAGGCGAGGGGGACGATCGGCTACGTCCCCCAGGACGTCGCCGTCTTCCCCGACCTCACAGCGCGGGAGAACCTCGCCTTCTTCGGCCGGCTCCTGGGCCTGCGGGGCACCGCGCTGCGGCGCCGCACCGACGAGGTGCTCGAGACCGTGGAGCTCGCCGACCGGGCCACGGACTTCGTCGTCAAGTTCTCCGGCGGCCTCCAGCGCCGGCTCAACATCGCCATCGGGCTGCTGGCCCAGCCCCGGCTGCTCGTGCTCGACGAGCCGACCGTCGGCCTGGACCCCCAGGCCCGCAACGGCATCCTGGAGGCGATCGAGCGGCTGGCGGCCGAGGGCGTCGCCACGCTGTACACCACCCACCACATCGACGAGGCGGCCCGGCTCTGCACCCGGCTCGGGATCGTCGACCACGGCCGGCTCATCGCCGAGGGCAGCCCGGCCGAGCTCGTGGCCGGCGGGGGCTCCGGTCAGCGCCTCCGGGTTGCCGTCGGCCACCACAGCGACGCGCTGGTCGACGGGTGCCGGGCGTTGCCCGCGGTGGTCGACGTCGTCGCCGTCGACGGGCACCTCGACCTCACGGTCGACGAGGCACCCGCCGCCACGGCCGGCGTGCTCGCCCTCGCCGAGCGGCTCGGCGTACCCGTCACCGACCTGGAGCTGCGCCGCCCGGACCTCGAGACCGTCTTCCTCGGCCTCACCGGCCGGGCCCTGCGCGATTGATGGAGCGGGGCTGATGGTCCGCGCGTCGCCGCCGGCGCAGCTGGTGGCCCTCGTCGGGAACGACGTGCGGCACCGCTTCCGCGACCGTCCGACGCTGGTGGCCGCGGCGCTGGCCCCGATCGTGCTGGCCCTCATCGCCAGCTTCTCGCTGTCCCGCCTGACCCGCTCCTTCGAGGGCACCTACGCCATCGTCGACCTCGACGGCGGCGTCGTCGGCGAGCAGCTGGCCGCCGGGATCGAGGGCGACGCCCGCTTGGCCGACGCCATCGACCTCGAGCGCATCGACACCGAAGCGGAGGCCCGGGAGGCCGTCGACGACGGGCGCATCGCGGCCGCGCTCGTGATCCCGGCCGGCTTCTCGGGCACGATCCTGCAGGGGCAGCCCGCCGCCATCACCGTGGTCGAGAGCCCGCGGCACGCGCCGGCCGCGGTCGTGGCCGGGGCCATCGCCGAGGGCGCCATGGCCAGCATCCGTAGCGATCAACTGGCGGTGTCGACGGCGTTGAACGTCGAAGGCGGTGACCTGGGCGGGCTCGGCGTGGGCGACCTCGCGGTGCGGGTGGCCGAGGTGGCGGCGCCGATCGCCGTGGTCGACGTCGACCTCCTCGACGCCGGCGGCGCCGGCCCGGCCCGCTTCTACGGGCCGTCGATGGCGATCGTGGCCCTCCTCGTTGTGGTGCAGCTCGGGGCCCGCAGCCTGCTGGAGGAGCGGCGCACCGGCGTGGTGGCCCGGGAGGTCGCGGCCGGCGTGCGCCCGTCCGTGCTCCTCGGGGCCAAGGCCCTGTTCGCCGGCGGGCTCGGCCTGGCCAGCGTCCTGCTCACGCTGGCGACGGTGGCCCTGGCGTCGGGGGCGTCGTGGGGGAGCCCGGTCGGCGTGCTCGTGCTGAGCACGGCCACGGTGGCCGCCTTCACCGCCGTCGCCACGCTCATCACCGCGGCGGTGCGGGTGGAGGAGTCGGCCAGCAGCATCGGCCTCGTCGTCGGGCTGCTGCTCGCCCTCGTCGGCGGCAACTTCGTGCCCCTCACGCAGGCCCCGGGTTTCCTGCGCTCGCTCAGCCTGGCCACGCCGAACGGCTGGGCCCTGCGCGGCTTCGGCCAGCTCGGCACCGGCACCCCGCTCCTCGAGGCGGTGGGGCCGAG
This sequence comes from Acidimicrobiia bacterium, assembly GCA_013694495.1. Taxonomy (GTDB): domain Bacteria; phylum Actinomycetota; class Acidimicrobiia; order Acidimicrobiales; family JACDCH01; genus JACDCH01. Next base: position 5,997 of record JACDCH010000158.1, read on the forward strand.
CCTCCTCGCTCTCCTCGCGTTCACCGTGGTCGCCGGCCTGCCGGCGTGGGCCCTGAGCCGCCGGCTGGTGACGCCGTGACCGCAGCGCCGGGGAAGCTCGGCCGGATCGCCTCGATGGTGCGGCTCAACCTCACCCGCAACCTCCGTTCGCCCATCTATGCGGCCAGCATCATCGTGATCCCGCTCGTGGTCGTGCTGATCCAGGGGATCGTCGTGGGCGCCGGCGTCGAGCGCTACCCGGTGGGGCTCGTCGTCCCCGGCGGCGACGCCGCCGCGGCCGCCATCGAGGCCCGCTTCGACGGTGCCGATGCGATCGACGTCCGCCGCTACGACGACGAGGACGACCTGCGGGCCGGCCTGGCCGGCGACGAGGTCGTCGTGGGCGTGGTCGTCCCCGACGGCTTCAGCGCGAGCGTCGCCGGCGGCGGCACCGTCGAGCTGGAGCTGCTCGCCAACCCGACCCGCACGGTCGCCGGCGCGGCCCGGGCTGCGGTGGTGGCCGAGATCGAAGCGGAGTCGGCCGCCCTGCAGGCCGCCCGCTTCGCCCGCGAGCAGGCCGGTGTGTCGCTTGAGGCGGCGGCCGCGCAGGCGGCCGAGCTCGGCACCGTCCAGCTCGCCGCCGCCCGGCAGCTGGCCGACGGTTCCGAAGCCGGCACCGAGAGCACGTTCGCCTACGGCGTGCGGGGCGCGGTGGTGTTCTTCATGTTCGCCACCGCCCTCAGCGCCGCCGCGCTCCTCGTGGACCTCCGCCGTCGCGGCCTGCTGCGCCGCATCCTCGCCACGCCGGCGGATCCCGTCGAGGTGCTGCTGGCCGAGGGGGCCAGCCGCTTCGCCGTCACGCTGGTGCAAGCCGCGGTGCTCATCGGCGCCGGCTGGGTCCTGTTCGACGTCCGCTGGGGCGACCCGCTGGCGGTTGCCGCGGTGGTGGTGGCGTGGAGCGCGGTCTGCACGGTCGCCGCCCTGCTCCTCGGGGCCGCGTCGAGCACGTTCGAGCAGGCCATCACGATCGGCTCCGCCGCCGCCATCGCCCTCGGCATGGCCGGGAGCTGCCTGTGGCCGCTCGACGTCACCCCGCCCGAGCTGCGCCGCTTCGCCGAGCTCACGCCGCACTGGTGGGCGATGGACGGGATGCTCGAGGCCGCCACCGGCTCCCTGGCCGACGTCGCCCCGAACGTGCTCGGCCTCGGC
>JACDCH010000160.1 GCA_013694495.1 Acidimicrobiia bacterium
GGGCAGCATGGCTCGCCGGCCTGCTGCCCGACGCCGTCGCCCACAACCGCCAGCGCCTCGACGTGGCCCGGCGCCGGGGCGACCAGGAGGCCGAGTCGGCCGCGCTGCGCCTCGAGGCCCGCCTGGCCTGGGAGTCGGGCGACACCGACGAGACCGTGCGGGTCACCGAGCAGGTCGCCACGCTCGCCGAGCGCCTGCCCGACGGCCACGAGCGGGGGATGGCCCTGGCCGTCGTGGCCCAGTCGGCGATGCTGCGCGACGACCTCGACGGCGCCGTGCACTGGGCCGACCGGGCGCTCGAACTGGCCGACCGGGTGGGCGACGAAGCGGTCCGGGCCCACGCCATGGTCGAGAAGGGCTCGGCCCTCGTGACGAGCCCTGACGAGCGCGGCCTCGGCGCCGAGATGCTCTGCGACGCCGCCGACCTCGGCGAGCGCCTGGGCGACGACGTCGTGGTCGCCCGGGCGCTCCACAACCTCGTACGCACCGACTCCCGGCCCCGCGACGCCGGCCTCGCCCGCCGCCGCCTCGAGCGCATGCGGGCCGCCGCCGAGCGGGCCGGCTTCGACTCGATGGCCGGCACCGTCCACGCCCAGGGCCTGGCCGATCTCGCCGAGTGGGAGGGCGACCTCGATGCAGCCATGCAGGCGCTGGCCGACGGGCGCTGCGGCGACCGCGGCTACCTGTTCACGGCCAAGGGCTCGTGGTTCGGCGTGCACGAGGCCGGCCTCGCCCTTGAAGCGGGCGACGTCGAAAAGGCCGTCGCCCTCACCGACTCGCTGCGGGGGGCGGCCGGGAGCAAAGCGTCGTGGTTCGCCGGCCTGGCCGCCCACGTGGCCTGCCGGATCGGCGACGTCGCCACCGCCCGTTCCGAGATCGCCCGCCTGGCCGAGCTCGGCGGCGACCCGGGCCGGGGCCGGCTCAGCGGGATGATGGTGCACGACGTCGTAGCCGCCGCCCTGCGGGTCGGGATCGCACCGGAGGAGCTGCACCCCCTGGCCGTGCGCATCACCCCGCCGCCGGGGGGCAAGGGCGACACCGATCCCACCGCGGCCCGGGCGTTCGTCGACGCCCAGCTGGCCGAGGCCGCCGGCGACCACGAGGCCGCCTGCGCCGGCTACGCCACGGCTGGCGCCGCCGAGATCTCGCTCTACCCCTACGAGCGGGGCACCGCGGTCGTTGGCCTGGCCCGCTGCCTCATCGCCCGAGGCGACCTCGAAGGCGCCCGCGAGCAGGTGGCCCTGGCCGAGCAGCTGCTCGAGCACTGGCGGGGCTGGCGGGTCGACGAGCTCGACGCCGTCCGCCGCCGCCTCGGCATGACCACCGGCGCCGTCGTCGGCCCCGCCGCCCTCACGCCCCGCGAGCGCGAGGTCGTGGCGCTGGTCGCCGAGGGCCTCACCAACGCCGAGCTCGCGGCCCGGCTCTACATCTCGCCGAAGACGGCGGCCGTCCACGTGTCGAACGTGCTCGCCAAGCTCGGCATGTCGAGCCGCACGGAGGTGGCCGCGTGGGCGATCCGCGAGCAGCTCACCGCCGCCGCCCCCGACTGACCCACGCCGTCATTCCGTGAGGAAGCGGCTGTTGTCGCGCAGGAAGCCGGTGACCTCGGCCGGCGCCTTGTCGGGCGAGCCGGCGTCGAAGGGGGGCTGCGGGTCGTACTCGATGCCGAGCTGGATGGCCTGGGCCACGAACTCGCCCGCCTCCTCGGCCACGAGGCGCAGCGCCATGTCGATGCCGGCGCTCACGCCGGCGGCCGTGATCGTCTTGCCCTGCACGACGACCCGCTCGCTCGTGGGCTCGGCCCCGAACGCCGCGAGTTGGTCGAGGGCCAGCCAGTGCGACGTGGCCTGCTTGTCCTTGAGGAGGCCGGCGGCGGCCAGGATCAGCGACCCCGTGCACACCGAGGTCGTCCACTTCGACGTGGCGTCGGCGGTGCGGAGCCACTCGAGGATCTCCTCGTCCTCCATCACCTGCGTCTGGCCCGGCCCGCCCGGCACCACGACGATCTCGGGCGCCGGGAGGTCAGCCAGCGCAGCGTCGGCGGTGAGCTCGAGGCGGCCCGTGTCGGTGCGCACCGGTCCGGCCTGCTTGGCCACGAACGTGAGCGTCGCGCCCGGGAGGCGCACCAGCACCTCGTAGGGCCCGACGGCGTCGAGGGCGGTGAAGCGGTCGTAGAGCAGGATGGCGATGTCCATGGGGTCTCCTCGGGTCAGGGCTTGCGGAGGAACAACGGGGTCGTGCTGGAGCGCCTGTCGACCGCCGGACGCGCTGGGAGTCTGGGGGCGGAGCCCCCAGGTATCGGCCGCAGGGCGACGAAGTCGGTCGAACGCTCGGACGCGGCCGTGCGGAAGCGGCGGCGGTACTCGGTGGGCGTGGTGCGCACGGCGCGCAGGAACGTGCGGCGCAGGGTCTCCGGGGTGCCGAAGCCGCACGTGGCGGCGACGACCTCGATGGCGTCGTCGGTGTCCTCGAGCCGGCGCCGGGCCGCCTCGACCCGGACCCGCTCCACGTAGCGGGCCGGCGTTATGCCGACCTCGCGGTGGAAGCAGCGGGCCAGGTTCCGGTCGCTCATCCCGGCCCGCCGGGCCAGCCCCGCCACCGTGAGGTCGGCGTCGGGGTGGTCGACGATGAAGGCCTGGAGGTCGCGCAGCGCGTTGCGGTCGGCCAGTTGCGCGTCGAGCTGGGTCGAGAACTGGCGCTGGTTGCCCGGTCGGTGGAGGAACAGCACGAGCCCGCGGGCCACCCGCAGCGCCACCTCCCGGCCCAGGTCGTCCTCGACCAGGGCGAGGGCGAGGTCCATGCCCGCGGTGACGCCGGCCGAGGTCCAGACGTCGCCGTCGCGCACGTAGATCGGGTCGGGGTCGACCTCGACGGTCGGGAACTTCGTGGCGAGGAGCTCGCACACCGACCAGTGCGTGGTGGCCCGGCGTCCGTCGAGCAGCCCGGCCGCGGCGAGGACGAACGCGCCCGAGCACACGGAAGCGGTGCGCCGGGCCACCGCCGACAGGCGCACGATCCCGGCCAGGAGCGCCTCGTCGACGACGGCCTCGCGGGTGCCGTCGCCGCCGACGACGACGAGCGTGTCGATGGGGCCGGCGACCTCGTCGAGGGTGCAGTCGACGGCCACCCGCAGTCCGCTCGTGGTGGTGACCCAGCCCGGCTCGACGGCGACCACCGTGAGCTCGTAGCCACCGGCGGCGGCGAACACCTCGGCCGGTCCGGTCAGGTCGAGGGACTGCAGGTCGGGGTGGACCACGAGCACGACTCGGCGGCGCGGCGAGGAGGCGGTCGGCACCGCCCGATCTTGGCCCATCGCCGGGATGGCGGCAATGACTGATCTCCAACGTTTCCGGCCAGGCAAATCGAACGACACGAACCGCTCCGGCTCCTCTAACCTCTCCCGCACCGAAGAAAGGAGGTGGTCCAGCTGAACGGTGAACAACCTGGGACTTCGGAGGTGACCGGCAGCTAGCTGGTCGACTGGGCCGCCTGGTGAATTCCAGCCGGTCACCACCCGGAGGCGAGCGAGAGCGCTTCGTCCCTGCTCTCACAACCAAGCTCCGTCCGGGACACCCAGTCGCAAGGAACCGGGGAGGCGCCGCACCGGCGCCTCCCCGTTCCGCGTCTCACGACCTGCGGCGGAACAACCGCGCCGCGACGCGCCTGTCGACCGCCGGAGGCGCTGGGGGTCTGGGGGCGGAGCCCCCAGGCATCGGCCGCAGGGCGACGAAGTCGGCCGAGGACCGCAACGACCGA
>JACDCH010000161.1 GCA_013694495.1 Acidimicrobiia bacterium
TGTCGGCGCGCAGGCGCGCCGTGGGCGATACTCGTTTCGACACGGGTGTAGGTCCTTTCGTGAGTTGGAAGCTCTTCGAAGGGAACCTACGCCCGTCGTCATTTACACCAGCGGAGGGACGCCACCCCGCGCCGAGCTCGACCGCCTCCGCGACGTCACCCGCTCCATCATCACAGTTGAGAGCGTCCAGCGGCAGCAACTCACAATCGCCCGCAATCGCGAGCACTCACACAACCTGGATGTCGGGCGCGGTCGCTAGAGCGGACGTTCGTTTCCCTCGACCATTCCCTCGACCATGCCGCCCTTAGGCCGTAAGTCCCGAAGAAGCGGACGCTCATCCGACCTCATCCGTCCTGCTTCGTCAACTCCCCGGCGCTCGAATCGGATTTGGTGGCGTGCACCCTGGGAACCGTGTGCTTCCTTGGGGTAGCAGGCTCCCGCATCTACATCTTCCCAAGTACGCAGGGCGGGCGTAGGCCCCGTCGTTGCCATTCAGGAAGTGATGAGCGGCGGCGGCGCTAGTGCTAGTGCTAGTGGCAGCGACGGCCGCCTGTTACAGCCCCGGGGCGGCGGTCGGCGGCGTGGCGGACGCTGAGGTGTTCGGCGTGTCGGGAGGTTCACGCCGAACGCGGCGTGGGCCCCGGCGCTGACGCGCCGCTCGGCTAGTTGACGAAACCCTCTGCTCGGGCTTCTTCAACCGTGCGGAATCCGACATCGAGCAGGTAGCCCACCAGCCGTCCGTCGTCGTCGACGACTTCGCTCGGTCCAGGGTCGTAGCCCAGCCGTGAGTTCACCGGATGGTCTCGGGACAGCAGCTGGGGATACACGTCCTCACTGGCGACGAACCCGATGATGGTCTCGCAGCCATCCCGAGGGTCGCAGACCGGAATCCGCGGCGGCACCAGGTCGAGTGCGAGCTCGCCCTTGTCGTCGTACCAGCTCTCTGGGCCCGCGAAGTCGGCGGTGCGATCGCCGACCCTCGCCTCAGCACTGGGTCGCAGATCGGCTGGGGTAGCAGCTGATTCGGTCGACTCCGTCTGCTCCGCAGGGCCGCCGACCGACACGGGAGAGTCCCCTCCGCACCCAGCTAGGAGCGCCCCGGCCAGCGTCATAATAACGCCCAGACGCTTCGTCATTGCGTTCTCCATGATCATGTCGTCACCAACGCAGCACTGTTCTTGTAATCGGCCCAGGTGGCCGTGTATCGCCACCAGTAACTGGAGATTGTTTCCGCACTGGTATTTGTAACGAACGCCGGACCGGTCAAGGAGACGTGACCCAGCCCTGCGCGTTCGTCGCATTGCCCTGATACACCAGGCAGCAGCCGTTGTACAGATTGAGGCGCACCTTCAGCCACGTCGCGTCACGGGCGAGGCCGTTGTTGCAGTTGCCTCCCCCGCTCGAATAACTGGCGAGTGTTTGCCCCAGGGGGGGAATTGTTCGCGCTGCGCTCAACGTAAGCCGTGGCGCACTCAGGATAGAAGCCGCCGTATGGATTCCCGTTGTAAATGAACGTGGAAGTTTTGATGCCTGCACTCGCGGGTGTCGCAGCCGTAATCAAAACGGCTAGGCGAAGAGGCATCCCACTCCAGAACGCTTCGAGCGTCGCAGGGTCACGTGCGCACCTTCCCCCAGTAGAGGTTCGCTACGATCCGTAGCGTCATCCCGCAGACTCCGAAAGTCAAGGAAACACTCGGCTTCGGGCGGCAAGGCTGGGACACTGGGGCATGGGTATCCGGCGGGGAGCGCAAGAGGCTGCGGCCGCCCGCTAAGCCCAGCTGGGTGGTGCCGGCGGGACGCGTACCCGCTCGCCGGAGTACCTCGCCACGGAGATCGTGACTGCCGTCAGGGCGGTGGCCGCGTGGTCCGTCCCGGCCAGTACGAGCAGCAACACCAGTCCCGAGACGCCTGACGCGACGGCGATCGCCGCGACGAAGGCCGCAGTTGCGGTCCCGCCGAGGCGACGCCGATACGCGCTTGCGACGAACTTCGTCAGCAGGTGCTCGTCGTGTCTGATCAGGATCCCGAGGCCAGCGGTAGGTGCGAGAAGCAGCATCGCGACGACCGCGTCTGAAGATGCGTCGGGCGCTGACGCAATGCTGACGACGGGGTCCATCCCACGGCGCGCCATCCGACTGTTGCTGCCAGGACCCAGAGCAGAATGGAAGCGAGAACGCTCACGTTTTGCCCGGCGTGCATCAGGCCGTGGTAAGTCGCAGCTGGCGACGAGCGCGAGTCCCCATCGGGTCCAATCGACGCCCTCGTGGAGGTGGTAGAGATCGACCTCCGCGTCGATTCCTGCCGACCGCAGGGCATTCGCGAGCGCCAGATCGTCGTCCGCCCGCAGGGATTGCGTGGCTGCATCCATGCCGGGATCGGCGTGCGACCACGAGATGAGAGCGATCGGCGGATCAGACACGCTCCTATTGTGCTTGCGTGCGTTGGTGCGCTGGCGTGAGGCCGCGCCGAGAGTGGGCGGAGCTCACGGAGCAAGTGCTGCGGTGCATCCCGCGAAAATCCCGCGGACGCCTCTCGCCGGCCCGTGTCGGCTCCTGTCGGCGTGTGCCCCTGACCTGCGGAACGGACACTGGACGGTATGAGACGGACCTGTCTGCACCCGTGAATCGATCTGAAAAGCCGTTGGTCGAACGTGCCGTCGCATCGCTCTCCACCGCCAGGCGACTCAGGCTCATCAGTGGGACTCGAGGCTGCCCCCGGCGCTTTGCCGCGGATACGGTCCGCTCTCATGTCGTGGTCGTTCGGTCCTGACGACGAGACGCAGTTCTTCGCCGAACGCGATCGGCTCGTCGCGGCGTTCGAGGCGACCGCCGGTGGTCGCGGTTGCGGGTGGGTGGCGTCGCAGATCCTGGAGTTCAAGTGGGGCTACCTCGGCGGCGACCTGGCGCGCTGGGGGCCGGCCGATGTCGAGGAGATCCTGCTGGAGCTCTATCCGCGCAAGGTGGTGCTCGAACGGGGCGACGAGAGCGAGGTCATCGCTGGCTTCGAAGGGCTGCTGGTCTTCCTCGCGTCCGAGGGCATCCTCGCCGAGGACCAAGCCGGCCGGGTGATCGAGGCGGTTCGGTCGTTGTCGGCCGTGTTCGTCCGGGCGATGGCTGACGAGTCTCGATGGGGAGTGGGGAAGCGCTTGCTGGGCGGGGCGTCGGCCGAGGGAGTCGACGTCACCGACCAGGCTGGCCTCGAGCGGTGGATGACTGATTTCAACCAGAAGTCGTTCGCCGAACGAGGCCGGATCCTCGGGCCGTCACCGGTCGATGCGGCCGCCGCTCGGATGATCGGGCCGTTGCCGCCGGTCGTCCTGGCGCCGGAAGCTGAGCTCGCCGCGGCGGCGGCCGAGACGGTGTGGGTCCGGCGCGTGACGGGCCTGGCCCAGTGGGTGGGAGACGGCAAGGCGCTGACCGATCGCGGGAACCTCAAGCTCGCTGACGCCAAGGCGCTCGTCGAGTCCCTCTCGACGGGCGACCGGGTGGACGAGGTCATCGGCGATCACACCTACCGCACCCGCAGCGCGTCCGAGTTGCCCGGGCTCGACTTGGCATTTCGCCTGGCGGTCGAGAGCGGGGTCCTCGCGGTCGACGGGCGACGGCTGGTGGCCGGAGAGCGAGCCGACGCGCTCGACGACCCGCTCACCCTCGCCTACGGGGTCCTGCTGGCGATGCTGCAGCGGGTCGGGCCCGTCCAGCACCGCTGGCGGGTCGACACCTTCGGCTGGGGCTGGTACGCGGCGGACATCGACGCCGAGCTACCGCTGATACTCGTCGGCCTGTATCGGGACCGGTCGCCGGCGCCGGTCGAGGAGCTGGCCGAGGACATGTGGTCGATGCTGCTGGGGTCCTATGACCTCGACGACCTCGACCCGTCCAAGCTGGACCACCACCGTCGGCTGGTGTTCGACGCGACGAGGCTGGCGCTGCACCGGCTCGAGGAGGTCGGTGTGCTGGCGGTGACGGGAGTTACCGAGGCGCCAGCCGCGTACGGCGGTGTCGAGCGGTCCGGCGGCGATGTCGACCTGACGTCGTTGGGCTTCTGGGCCGTGCAGCGGTTCGCCTCCCGGATCACCGAGGCCCCGGTCGCCGGGGCGTTGGCTGACCTCGAGGCACCCGACCTTCTGCACAAGGCGGGCGATCTACCGGACGCGCTGGCGACCGCCGAGCTCGACGCCTGGGTGGCCCGACGCCCGGGCACCGCCGCCGAGAAGCTCGTGGCTGCGCTGCCTGAGGCCGGCGAGACCGAGCGCGCCCTCGCGTTCCGGGCGCTGCTCCGGATCGGCGCGTCCGCGACCGATGCTGCGGCGGCGCTGGCCCTGCACCCCGTCCTCGCCGCGTACGTGACTGTTTGGCGGGTCGACACCCTGGTCGCCGATCCAGCGGAGATGGACTGCAGCGCCGACCCGGAGCGATTCGTCCGCCTGCTCGCCGCCGTGCTCGACCTGTGGGGCCCGCACGCGCTCTCGGCGTGGCTCTCGCCGGCCGCCGGCGCCTCCGGGGTCCCCGACATGCTCGGCCGGGCCTGGCGGGTGCGGCTCCCCGAGACCGATGCCGTGCTCGCCACGCTCGGCGCCACCTACCCCGACAAGTACGCCGCCAAGGCGGCCCGCACCGCCCTGCACCCCACCGCAGCAGCGGCGGCAGCGGGTAGCGCGACGCCCGACGAGTTGCCGTCGCGGCCCGCCGAGCATCGCCCGGTCCCGGCTCGTGCCGGCTCGTAACGGCGAACGGATGTGGTCTGTGTGTGGTCTGTCGCCGTCGAGCCGAAGCCTGTGGACAACAGAAGATGCCTTTGACCTGCGGAAACATTGGTCGGGTGGGGGGGATTTGAACCCCCGGCCTCTGCGTCCCGAACGCAGCGCGCTGCCAAACTGCGCCACCACCCGTGGTGGAAGCGGCGAGGGTACAGGAACGCTGGGAACCCCTCGCCAGCCGGATCGGCCGGAGGCGTCAGCTGGGCTCGTCGGTAGGGGCTTCTTCGGGCGCCGCTTGCTTCGTGCGGCGGCGCTTGCGGCGGCCGAGGTCGGCGGCGGCCGGCTCGGCGTCGGCCTCGGG
>JACDCH010000178.1 GCA_013694495.1 Acidimicrobiia bacterium
GCTGAGGCCCGGCGGGCTCGGGAAGCAGCCGCGGTGAAGGGCCGGGCCGTCGCCCGCGCCCGAACGGCCCGTTCGCCCCGCGCCGTCCACGCCGGACTGGGCGAGGCGCTGGTCACCAACACGCTCCCGTGCCGCCGGTGCGAGAGCATCCAGCAGCTACCGGCCGACTGGCGGGACAAGCTCGACAGAACGATCTACCACTGCTCGATCTGCGACAACATCCTGCTGGCCCACCGGGCCAAGGAGTAGCTCAGCGCCGGAGGCGGGCGACCGTGGCCAACGGTGCAGGGGTCGAACGGGGTGCCACCATCGAGGGATCGAGCCCCGCCAGCACCGCGACGTCGGCGATGGAGATCGTCTCGTCGACCACGAGGCCACGGGCCACGGCCGCCAGCGCCGCGGCGTGGTCGGCGAGGATCTGGCGCGCCGCTCCCTCCGCCTGCCGCAGCACCTTTCCCACCTCCGCCTCCGATGCCGCTCCGGTCCGGGCGCGGGTGACCGCATCCGGGTCGGCGCCGGCCAGCTCGTAGCGGCCGGTCATGGCCCAGCGTTCGATCATCCTCCGGGCGATCGTGGCGGCTGCATCGAGATCGTCCTCGGCTCGCGTGCTCGGTTCGCCGAACACGTTGAGTTCCGCGGCCCGTCCGCCGAGGAGGACGATGAGCTGAGCCATCAGGTGACGGCGGGTGAGGTTCTCCTGCTCCGGGGCGAGCGACCAGGGCGAGCGGCCGTGCGCCGACGATCCGGTGATGATCGAGACGCGGGAGGGCACGGCGACGTCCTTCACCAACAGGGCGAGCAGGGCGTGGCCGGCCTCGTGCTGGGCCAGAAGGCACTTCTCCTCATCGCCGATCACCCGGCTCTTGCGCGTGCCCCGCGCCGCTCGAGCGATGGCCTCGTCCACATCGGCCACAGCGACTCGCTCCCGGTGGCGGCGAGCGGCCAGCAAGGCCGCATCGTTGACCACGCTCGCAAGCTCGGCACCGCTGAGCCCGGTGGTGTGGGCGGCGACGGCGTCCCAGTCGACCTGGCGGGAGATGGGTCGTCCGCGCCCGTGCAGGCGGAGGATGTCGGCTCGGCCCCGGAGATCCGGACGCTCGATGTACACCTTGCGGTCGAAGCGGCCGGGTCGGGTCAAGGCCGGGTCGAGCAACTCCTCGCGGTTGGTGGCGCCCACGATGAGCACGCCGGATAGTGAGGCGAAGCCGTCCAGCTCGACCAGCAGCTGGTTGAGGGTGTGGTCGAACTCGCGGTCGCCGGCGGACCCCCCGTTGCGCCGTCCGCCGATGGCGTCGAGCTCGTCGATGAAGACGATGGCCGGCACCGGCCCGGCGCGCACCTCGTCGAACGCCGCCCGGATGCGTGCGGCCCCGAGGCCGACGTACTGCTCGACGAAGCCCGCTGCTGACACCGAGTAGAAGGGCACGCCGGTCTCGCCGGCGAGGGCCCGGGCGAGCAGCGTCTTGCCGTTCCCGGGCTCGCCGCAGAGCAGGATGCCTCGAGGCAGCTCCGCGCCGAGGCGTCGGAACCGGTCCGGGTCGGCGAGGTACTCCTGCACCTCTCGCAGCTCTGCGATCGCGTCATCGAGGCCGGCGACATCGGCGAACGTCAACCGCGGCACGTCGAGCGCCGAGACGTCGACGAGGCGACGCGTCCGGTCGGCGCCGGGCTCCTCGGCGATCGCCCCGACCGACACGGTGGGCGAGGCGGACAACTGCCTCGGCCGACGCGTCGCCGCGAGCGCGGCAGCGAGGACGACAGCAATGGCAGCGATGGCGATGACGAGCTCGGGGGACCTCACCGGACGACCTCCCCACTGTCCGTCTCGGGGGGAACGCAACGGTAGCTGCAAGAGCGCGATAGGGACAATCCACGCGATAGGTTCCGCGCGTGGCGAGTGTCGACCGTTCGGACGCGTGCACGGCGTTGCGAGCCACCGTGCCCCGACTGAGCGCGCTGATCCGGTCCGCGAGCGACCCGGCGACGCCGGCACTCGGCTCCTGGGACGTCGCCGGGGTCGCCGCCCACCTCTCGCACGCCTTCGATGTCGTGCCGGCGCTGACGACCCCGGACGCGGCCGCCCTGATCGACGATCTGTGGGACCTGGCCCAGCTCACCGTGGCGTGGGTCGACCGGGACGAGGAGCGCGACCTCGCCGTGCTGGCCGAGCGGATCGACACCCGCGCCGAGGCGTTCCTCGCCGCCGTCGACGGGCGTGCCGACGCCAGCTTCCCGTGGATCGTGGAGGGTCACGAGGTGCCCCTGACGGTGCTGGTATGCCACCTGTTGAACGAGACGCTGGTCCACGGGCACGACATCGCGGTCGCGGCAGGCCTCGACTGGAAGATCGAGCCCCGCCATGCGGCGCTCGTCGTCGAGGGGTTCCTCGTGCCGATCCTCGCCCGGCTTGATCCGTCGAGCCTGGTCCAGCCGAGCGGCGACGCCCGCTTCCGGGCTCGCTACGACATCCGGCTGCGCGGCGCCGGACGGTTCGGGGTCGTCCTGCGCGACGGCGGGGCGACGGTCGTGCCCTCGCTCGAGGGCCGAGCGGACTGCCACCTGTCCGTCGACCCCACCGGCTTCCTGCTGGTCCTCTGGGGCCGGCGCAGCCAGTGGCATGCGTTGCGGCGGGGCCAGCTCCTCGCCTGGGGCCGACGGCCTTGGGTCGGGTTGCAGCTCCGAAGCCGCCTCCGCACCCCGTGAGCCGGTTCTTCAGACCTCCTTGGCCATCGCCCTGACGTAGTTGGCGATGGTGTCGGTGACGACCTTGACGTCGTGCTTCTTCATCGCGTGCTCGGCGACGAGCTTCACCAACTCGTCCTCGGTCTCGGCCTTGACCTTGTAGCCGCAGCCGAAGGCTCCGGCTCGTGCGCAACTGTGCTCCAACACGATGGACACCCCCTGTGTGCTGCCATGACCCGGTACGGCCGCTGACTAGGAGCAACCTACAGCTACCGCGACGCCTCCAGACGTCAGCGTTGCGTACGATCGGTCGACGCCGCCAGCGAGGAGGACCGCATGATCGACGACGCCACCCTCGACCGGGTCATCGAGTTCCACGGCCACCTCTGCCCCGGGCTCGCCATGGGCATCCGGGCCGCCGAGGTCGCGCTGGAGCAGATCGGCCCGCACTCCGTCGACGAGGAGGTCGTGGCCATCGTCGAGACCGACATGTGCGGCGTCGACGGCATCCAGTTCCTCACCGGCTGCACCCTGGGCAAGGGCAACCTCGTGCACCGCGACTTCGGCAAGAACGCCTACACGTTCGTACGCCGGTCCGACGGTCGAGCGATCCGCGTCAGCGGGCGGCCCGGCGCCTTCGGTCCCGAGGCCGACCCCGAACGGCAGCTCCTCGGGGCCAAGATCGGGGCACGGACGGCGACGGCTGACGAGCGCGAGCGCTGGCTCTCGGGCCACCGGGAGCGCTCCCGGCAGGTGCTCGCGGCCCCGATCGATGAGTTGTTCGACGTCCAGGACGTCGCCGTCGAACCACCCCGGATGGCTCGCGTGTTCACCTCCGTCGAGTGCTCCTCGTGCCGCGAGGGGACGATGGAGACGCGGATCCGCAGGCTCGACGGTGCCGACCTCTGCCCACCGTGCTTCGACGCCGCCGTCGCGGGGGTCGCCTCCTTGTCGGTGCCGACGCGGACCCGCCCCGCAGGGGGCGCCTGAGATTCGAGCCGCTCCTCGATGCTCCGACTAGCGGCGACGCGCACCTAGCGCGATGATCGCTCGGATCACCGACTGAACAGGGGCGCCGCATGAAGATCGGCATCGTGGGCAAGGGCGGCGCGGGGAAAACGACCACGTCGGCGCTCCTGGCGGAGGCGTTCGCCGACGAGGGGCGGAGGGTCGTGGCGATCGACACGGACTCCAACCCGAACCTCGGCATCTCGCTCGGCTACTCCCTGGAGGAGACCGAGGCGGTCCCGGTCCTGCCCCGGGCGATGATGGTCGGGGCGGCCGGCGACGTGACCGCCGACGAGCTCATCGAGGAGTACGGCCGGACCACGCCCGCCGGCGTCACACTCCTGTCGGCCATACGTGTCACCGAGGCGGGCGGCGGCTGCACGTGCGGTGGCCACGCAACGGTGCGCAGCCTGCTCGGAGACGCTCTGGAGGGTCACGCCGACGTCACCCTCATCGACATGGAGGCCGGCCTCGAGCACCTGAGCCGGGCGGGCGGGACCCTGGCCCACGCCGACGTCCTCCTCGTGCTGATGGAGCCGACGCGCAAGGGAGTCCTCACCGCCGCCCGCACGGTGCCCCTGGCCGCCGAGCTCGGCATCCCGTTCACGTACGGCCTCGGCAACAAGGCCAACCTGCCCGCCGATCGCGCCTTCTTCGAGAACCTGTGCGACGACCAGGGCGTGCCCCTCGCCGGCGTCATCCCCTTCGACGAGGACCTGCTCGCGTGCGAACGGGCCGGCCTCCGGCTCCCGCCCGGGAAGGGGTTGGAAGTGCGCAAGGAGATCAAGCAGGTCATCGCCCTCCTCGACAACCTGGTACCCGCAACCGCGAGCTGAGCGATGCCCGCGCCCGTCGCGGTCGAGGGGGGCCGTGACCGGCTGTTCGTCGTCACGACCCGGTCGCGCCTGAAAGGGGTTCGGTACTTCCCGGCGATGGTGCTGGCCTCGGCACGCGTCCGCCGGCAGCTGCGCGAGACCGGAGACGTGGTGCGGTGGGCGAGCGTCATCGCCGGTCCGACCGAGTTCTGGACCATCACGGCGTGGCGCAGCCGGCACCACATGCAGGAGTTCATGCGCTCGGGGGCCCACGACGACATCATGTGGCTCTTCGCCCGTTGGCTTCGGTCGTTCTGGTTGATGCGGTGGCGACCCGGGTCCGACGAGCTCGGCTCATGGCGGGGCACGACCTTCGCCCGGCGACCGGCGCCGGAGCAGGCGACGGCCGATCATGCCGGCGTCACCGCGGCTCGGCTGGCGCTCCTCGACCAGGCGCTGGCCGGGATGCCCCGGCTCCGCGCCGCCACCGGACCGACCGGCGCGGCGACGTACGACACCTC
>JACDCH010000185.1 GCA_013694495.1 Acidimicrobiia bacterium
CGCCATCGGCGGTCTGCTCGAGGCCGGCGCCGGCACCGCCACCGCCGCGTCGCTCGACGCCCTCGCCGCCCAGATCGGCGCCGACGTCGATGCGATCCGGGCGCTGGCCGCCGACGGCGGCGCGGGCTGGCGCCTCGTCGAGGCAGCCGACGGCTCGGTGCGGCTCGAGGAGCTGGCCGACGCCGACCGCGACGAGGTCATCGCCGCCATCGACGCCGGGCCCGACGACGAGGCGCCGCGCGGATGACCGACGTCGTGGCCGACGACCTGCTGCCCTGGGGCCGTCGGTACCTGATGTGCCCTCCGACCCACTTCGGTGTGCTCTACGAGATCAACCCCTGGATGCACCGCGAGGTCAGCGTCGACCGCGACCGCGCCGTCGAGCAGTGGGAGGGCCTCGTCGCTGCCGTCCGAGCGGCCGGGGCGGAGGTCGTCACGATGGCGCCGGCGGAGCACGTGCCCGACATCGTGTTCACCGCCAATGCGGGGCTGCTCACCGGGCAGCGGTTCGTGCCCAGCCACTTCCGCCACCCCGAGCGCCAGCCCGAGACGGCCGTGTTCGCGTCGTGGTTCGAGGCGGCCGGCTACGAGGTCGTGCGGTTGCCCACCACGATGGACCACGAGGGAGCGGGCGACGCGCTGCCGTTCTTCGACGAGGCCGGCCGGGCCGTGCTGCTGTCCGGCTACCGCCCGCGGAGCGACGCCGCCGCCGGGTCCGTGCTCTCGGGCCTGCTCGGCTGCCCGGTGCGCTCGCTCGAGCTCGTCGACGAGCGGATGTACCACGTCGACCTCACGTTCTGCCCGCTCGACCGGCGCCACGCCATCTGCGCGCCGTTGGGCTGGGACACCTACGGGCGCAAGGTGGTCGAGGCGCTGGTGCCCGAGCCGCTGTGGCTCGAGGACGACGAAGCGCTCCTCTTCTGCGCCAACTCGGTCGTGGTCGACCGCAACATCGTGATGCCGAACGTGCCGCCCCGGGTGGGCCGCATCCTCGAGGGCTGGGGCTTCACGATCAGCGAGGCGCCCGTCGACGAGTTCCTCAAGGCGGGCGGCGGCTGCCGGTGCCTCACCCTGGCGTTGGACGTGCAGCTCGCCTGACTCGGCCGTTCACGGCGCCGTCGCAGGCGCCGGCCAGGGCCATCGACACGAGCCCGATGGCGACGTGCACGAGCTTGAAGGCGGTGCTGCGCTCGGGAGAGAAGAACACGATGTCGGGGATCCGCACGAGCCAGACGACCACCGTCCAGCCCGCCAGCATGACCGTGGGCAGGGCGTGGCCCTTCGTGGCCAGGACCAGCAGCGCGCCGGCCACGAACGTGAGCGACAAGAGGATGACGACCACCGAGCCGTCGGCGTTCTTGATGCGCGTGCCCCACACGAACAGGGTCCAGAGCGCGAGGGCGATCGGGACCCAGCGGCTGCGCATAGCGGGCGATCGTACTAACTTGACCAATCAGTCAAGTTTCGCGCCAGGGGGAGCCGCACGATGCCCGACAGCCCGTCGCTCGCGGAGTTCGAGTCCGAGGTCACCGCGTTCTTCGACGCCAACGCCGAACGGAAGGACGAGGAGCACGACGGCCCCTTCAAGTGGGGGCAGGGCAAGGACGACCTGTCGCTGTTCGAGGAGGTCGACCGCGACGTCGAGCGCGAGGCGATCGTGGCCGCGCAGGGGTGGCGGGCGAAGCGCTACGACGCCGGCCTGGGGTGGATCACCGGGCCTGCGCAGTACGGCGGCCGCGAGCTCAGCCAGGCTCACGAGCGCGTCTACAACTCGGTCGAGGGCCGCTACCGGGTGCCCCCCACGAGCTACTTCGGCATCGGGCTGGGCATGGTCGCCCCCACGATCCTGGCCCACGCCCAGGACCACGTGAAGGCCCGGTACCTGCCGAAGATGTACCGGGGCGACGTCATCGGCGCCCAGCTGTTCAGCGAGCCCGGTGCCGGCTCCGACCTCGCCGGCCTGCAGACGAGGGCCGAGCGCGACGGCGACGAGTGGGTCATCAACGGCCAGAAGGTCTGGACGTCGGGCGCGCAGTACGCCGACATCGGCGAGATCATCTGCCGCACCGACCCCGACCAGCCGAAGCACAAGGGCCTCACCGGTTTCGTGATCGACATGAAGGCGCCCGGGGTCGAGGTGCGGCCGCTGCGCCAGATGACCGGCGGCGCCAGCTTCAACGAGGTGTTCTTCACCGACCTGCGGGTGCCCGACGACCACCGCCTCGGCGACGTCAACGCCGGCTGGTCGGTGGCGCTCACCACGCTGCTCAACGAGCGGGCCTCGATCGGGGCCGGCAGCGGCGGCGGGATGGGCGGCATCGGCAACGCCGCCCGCCTGATCGAGATGCTCCGCCACTTCGGCCTCGACCGCGACCCGGTGTTCCGCCAGGAGCTGGCCAAGGTGTACGCCGGGTTCCAGGTGGCCAAGTGGAACAACCAGCGGGCCATGGACAAGATCAAGAGCGGCCAGGCGCCCGGCCCCGAGCTCTCGGGGGCGAAGCTCTCGCTCACGAAGAACATGCAGGCCGTGTCGGCGTTCGCGGCCAAGGTGCTCGGCCCCCGGCTCATGGCCGACACCGGCGAGTGGGGCACGTTCTCCTGGGCGCAGTTCATCTGCGGCGTCCCCGGCATGCGGGTCGCCGGCGGCACCGACGAGGTCCTCCGCAAGATCATCGGCGAGCAGGTCCTCGGCCTGCCGAAAGAGCCGGGCATCGACACCACGAGCCCGTTCAAGGACTTGCTGAAGAACTGACGCCGCGGCCTGGCGCGCCGCTCAGGACGTGCGGCGGAACAACCGCGTCGCGTCGCGCCTGTCGGCCGCCGGAGGCGCTGGGGTCTGGGGGCGGAGCCCCCCAGGCATCGGCCGCAGGGCGACGAAGTCGGCCGAGGACCGCAACGACCGAGCGCAGCGAGGGCAAACAAGCTCGCCGGAACGGAGCGAAGCGAGTGACGGCGAAAAGCTCAGCGGGCGGCGAAGCGGCGGGCGCCCAGGACGAGCAGCACCGTCACCAGCGGGATGGCGGCCGGGACGAACAGGAGGCCGCCGCCCAGCAGCGCCACGACCACACCGAGGGCGGCGCTGCCGGCGATGCCCATCGTGAGCAGCGCGCCCGGCGACCCCTTGCCGCCGGGCGCGGGCGGGCGGGCCCGCGGGGCGGCGCGGACCTTCTCCTCGAACGCCCGCCGGCTGTGCTCGAGATCGTCGTCGGCGGTCACGGCGGACGAGCGTATGGGCCGCCCTGCGGACGTCGGAAGCGGCCCGCGCCCGGGTCAGAACATGGGCAGTTGGCCGCCGATGGGGACGGTCCGCTTGCAGCCGGTCCATGGGAGCGAGTCCATGAACACCCAGCTGCGCCGGTGGATCGCGGTGGGGCCGTAGGCCGCGAGGGAGAGCTTGTGGCGGGGGCAGGGATAGCCCTTGTTCAGGTCGAAGTCGAAGCCGGGGTGGTTGTCGGCCTCGGCCCGCATGATGCGGTCCCGGGTGACCTTGGCCAGGATCGAGGCCGCCGCGATCGACAGGCAGCGGGAATCGCCTTTCACGAGCTTCACCGTCGTGCCCCGCGAGACGAAGTCCCAGTTGCCGTCGACGAGCACGCGGTGCGGCTCCCCCAGGCCGAGGCCGTCGATGGCCCGGGCCGCGGCCAGCCGCTGCGCCGCCGACATGCCGAGCGAGTCGCACTCGTCGACGGAGGCGTGGCCGACCGCCCACGCCACGCACCAACCGGCGATGCGGTCGAAGAGGGCCTCGCGCTCGGGCTCCGTGAGCTGCTTGGAGTCGCGGATCTTGTAGACGCGCTTGTCGACCGGGACGACCGCCGCGCCGATGCTGAGCGGGCCGGCCCACGAACCTCGGCCCACCTCGTCGACGCCGACGACCACCTGGTGGCCCTCCGCCCACAGCGCCCGCTCGACGGCGAGCGACGGGCTCGATCGCTTGAGCACGCCCCGCAGCTTCGGGGCGGTGGCAGCCGACGACATCGTCGGACGAGGGTAGCCCGAGGCTACGGTCGGCCCCGTGAGCAGCCCCGGGGGGATCGGCTCGGCCGGGAGCATCTGGTCGATCGGCTCGGCCGGCAGCATCCTGTCGATCGGCTCCGCCGGGTCGATCCTGTCCATCGGGTCGGCCGGGAGCGTGGGCGCCATCGGCTCGGTGTGCTCGGTGGGTTCGGTGGCGTGGGCGTTCTCCGCCGGTGCGGTCGGCGGCTTCGCCCGCCGGACCGCCCTCCCGGCCGCGCTCGCCCTGGTGGCGACGACGGCGCAGGTCCGGAGGGGCCATGGCCGGTGAGACCAAGGGGTCGACCCGGGCCCTGAAGCCCGGCGAGCGCGTCGACGTGCGCAACCGATTCGACGGGCGCTGGTCGCCCGGCTTCGAGGTCGAGGAGGAAGCCGGCGAGGGCGGTTACCGCGTCCGCCGCACCTCCGACGGCTCGGTGCTCCCCGTCGTGCTCGACCGCGACGACATCCGCCGCGAGCGCAAGCGCGAGACCTGGTGGCTCTAGCCCCGCTCTCGCCCCGTCCGGCGTCAGTCCGTGCCGACGCCGTCCTCGAGGGCGGCGATGAGATCGTCGATCTCGACGATCGGCAGCGTCATCGTCTTCAGGGTGCCGCGCGCCGCCAGCGTCGTGGCGACCTTGGCCACCGTCGCCGCGTCAGGCGCCTCGAGGATGTTGAGGAAGTCCCACTGGCCGAGCAGCGCGTACTGGGCCAGCACCTTGACGCCCATCGCCTCGACCTCGCCGCTCACCTCGCGGAGGCGGTCGGGGGACTCGCGGAGCCGGGCGCTGCCGTCGGGGCCGAGGGTGGAGAGCATCATGAATTTCGCCACCGCTCGAACCTAATCCAGGTCGACGCCCCCGACCGGAGGGCTCACGCCGGGCGGACGGCGTCGGCGGGGGCGAGCCGGGCGGCCCGGGCGGCCGGGTAGAGGCCGGCGAGGGCGCCGACCGCGAGGGCGACGCCGACGCCGCCGCCCAGGGCGACCATCGGCACCGCCACCGTCCAGTCCCGTGACGCCGCGTAACCCGCGGTCACCGCCGCGCCGAGCGCCACGCCGCCGACGCCACCGCCGGCGGCCAGCAGCACAGCTTCGACGAGGAACTGCAGCCGGATGTGGCGCCGGGTCGCACCCAGCGCCCGCCGGATCCCGATCTCGGTCCGGCGCTCGAGCACCGAGATGACCAGGACGTTGGCGATCCCGATGCCGCCGACGAGCAGGGCGACTCCACCGAGGCCGAGCAGCAGTGCGGTCAGCGCCTCGTCGGCCGCGGCGCGCGCCTGGAGCGCGTCCGACGGCCGCGTCACGTTCACCTCCGAGGGCCCCTGCGGGTTGGCGGTGGCCGCCAGCACGGTGCGCACGGCTTCGACCTTCTCCGGGTCGGTGCGCACCCGCACGGTCGACGGTGCGTCGTCGATGCCGAACAGCTCCTGCGCCACGGGGTAGCCGATGAGGGCCGAGCGGTCGATGTCGGGGGCCAGCGGAACCGGGTCGAGGATCCCGACCACGGAGAACCACCGCTCCCCCAGCCACACCAGCGGGTCCCCGTCGAGCGAGCCGATGCCGAGGCGGGCCGCCGCCTCCGAGCCGAGCACGACCGTCGGGACCTGGGCGAGCGCGTCGTCGAGGAACCGTCCCACCGCCAGCGAGCCGCCGATGGTCTCGAGCAGCTCGGGTTCGGTGGCGACGACCGAGATCCCGCCCGTGACGGCGTCGTCGATCTGGTCGGTGCGTCGCACGTTCACGCCGACGTTGCGGGTGGCGGCCGCCGACTCGACCGGGCCGATCCGCCGGATCATCGCCGGCGCCGTCGTGGGCAGCTCCGACGACTCGCCGAACATGGACTGCCCGGCCTCGACCTGGAGCAGGTTCGTGCCCAGTTCGTCGAGCTCGGCCAGGAGATCGGCCCGGCTCGACGCCGAGATGCCGATGACCGCGACCATGGCGGCGATGCCGACGGCGATGCCGAGCGCGGTGAGCAGCGTGCGCCCCCGGCGGGACCGGAGCCCGAGCGAGCCGACGCCGGGCACGTCGGCCAGTCGCAGCCGGCTCGGTGCGATGGCGACGGCGGTCACGCGGTCACCAGCGGCGCGTCGTCGAGCTCGATGCGGCCGTCCCGGATGGCGACGCAGCGGGGCATCGAGGCGGCGATCCCCCGGTCGTGGGTGATCACCATGATCGTCGACCCCGCTTCGTTCAGCTCCCGCAGCAACCCCAGTACCTCGTCGCCGGTGTGCGTGTCGAGGTTGCCGGTGGGCTCGTCGGCCAGCACGATCGCCGGCTCGCCGACGACGGCGCGGGCGATGGCGACCCGCTGGCGCTCACCGCCCGACAGCGTCGACGGCCGGTGCCGCAGCCGGTGGCCGAGCCCGACCCGCTCGAGCGCGTCGACCGCCCGCGCCCGCCGTTCGCCCCGGGGCACGCCGCGGTAGAGCAGCGCGGTGGCGACGTTGTCGACTGCGCTCAGTCCGTCGAGGAGGTGGAACTGCTGGAAGACGAAGCCGATGCGCCGGGCCCGCAGCGACGAGAGCCGCCGATCGGACAGGGCGCCGACGTCCGCCCCGGCGATGCGGGCGGTGCCGCCGCTCGGGCGGTCGAGGGCGCCGACGATGTTGAGCAGCGTCGACTTGCCCGACCCGGACGGGCCGACCACAGCCACAAGCTCGCCCGCGGCCACGGTGAGATCGACCCCGTCGAGGGCTCGGACTGGTGGCGCCCCGGCGTACTCCTTCACCACGTTGTCGAGCTCGAGGACCGTGGCGTTCGTGGACCGCTCGTCGTGCGCCGGCGCGATCGTCGTCACGAGGGCACCACGACCTCGTCGCCCTCGTCGAGGGAGCTCGCGCCGGTGGGGGTCACCTCGACGAACCCGTCGGCGAAGGCGCCGATGTCGACGCCCACGAGGTCACCGTCGGGCCGCTCGACCGCGTAGCCGCCCTCGGCCAGCGCGAGCAGCGCGTCGACCGGGACGGTGAGGGCATCGGCGGCCTGCACGCTGACGATCTGGACGTCCACAGGAGCCTGGTCGAGGCCGGCGGCGGCGGCCGGGTCGGTGAGGGCGATGATCACCTCCACCGTCGGAGCGGTGCCCTGGTTCGGGTCGCCCGGGTCCACGACCGACGCGATCGAGTACACGACGCCGGGCGCGAGCACCCCGTCGGGCAACTGCACGTCGACCTCCTGGCCGACCTCGAGGAGGTCCTGCCGGCTGGCGTCCAGGTCGAGGGCCACGACGCGGTCGAGGCCCGTGAGGCTGAGCGTCGGCCCGCCGGCGGGTGACCCGACGGCGGCCAGGTGCTCGCCGACCCGGACGGCCCCGGGCGCGAAGACCACTGCGCCACGGTCGACCACACCGGTCTCCTCGACGCCGAGCGTCGCCTGCCAGCGCTTGACGGCCGCGGTCGTCGCCTGGCTCCAGGTCTCGTTCGGACCCAGGGCCGCGGCGGTGCCGTGGCCCATGTCGATCAGGTTCTGCTCGAGCTGCTCGATGTCGGCGCCGGCGGTGGTGTCGGCACCCTCGCCGATCGTGCGCCACATCGGGCGGCCGCCCTGGAGGAGCACGACCGGTTCGCCGTCCACCTCGCCCAGCGACCCTCCCCGCTCGACGACCGACCCCTCCGGCGCCAGCCCGGTGATCGTGCCGCCGGCCCCGAGGGCGACCTCGTGGGCGGACGGGTAGCCCAACGTGCCGTCGAGCTCCTCGCGCTCCTCGAGGTCGCGCCGGGTGACGACCGCCGTGGCCGTGACCGTAGCTTCGCCGTCGGCCGTCCCCGCGCCGTCCGCCGAGCCCGACGGTGCGCCGCCCGACGAGAAGCCCACGACCGCGGCCGGTATGCCGACCACGACGACCACCGCCGACGCCAGGCCGAGGATGCGGGCCCGCTTCACCCGTCCTCCCCATCGCTGCCGCCCACCCGGTCGCCGCTGACGACGAAGCCGCCGTTGCCGCCGCACTCCTCGCTGGCCGCCTGGAGGTCCTCGTCACCCGGATCGAGCATCTGGCCCGGGGCCGCGCTGTCGGCGCCGCCGCCGAGGGAGATCGACACGCCGCCGTCGTCGTTGAACACCGGGTCGGGGAAGTCGATCCCGTGCTCGCGCATGCACTCGGAGAACTCGAGGGCGTTGCGGCGCATCTCCTCCTGCTCCTCGGGGTCCATTGGCGGCAGCGAGCCCCGGGCCTCCTCCATGATCGGCTGGCACGCCTCCTGGGCGGCCTCCATCTCCTCGTTGTCGGCGGGCGTGGGCTGCTCGCCGCTCGCCATCGCCGGGCCCATGGAGATCACCCCGCCGTCGCCGGTGAACTCGGGGTCGGGCATGTCGATCCCGTGGTCGCGCATGCACTCCGCGAACTCGAGGGCCGCGTCCTGGAAGGCGACGTTGTCGCCGCTCCGACCGCCGGGGCCACCGCCCCCTCCCTCGCCGTCGCCCTCGGTGGTGGCGGACCCGTCGTTCAGGGAGGCGACGTCGGCGGCGGCCGCGGTGTCGTCGTCGGCCCCGCAGGCGAGGAGCGACGAGGCGAGGCCGAAGGCCAACGCGGCGGGGAGGAGCAGGGCTCGTGTGGTGCGCATGGGCGGACCATCGCCCCCTGCGGCTGGCAAGGGGCTGAGAGCGGCTGAGAGCGTTCACAGCGGGTGGATGGCGCCGGGTCCGGCGGTCGGTCACGCTGGTGCGGTGCGCGTGCTCGTGGTCGATGACGAGGTGCGCCTGGCCCAGGCCGTCTCGCGGGGGCTCGAAGCGGAGGGGTTCGGCGTCGACCTGGCCCACGACGGCCTCGACGGGCTGTGGATGGCGCGGGAGCGCGACTACGGCGCCGTCGTCCTCGACCTGCTCCTGCCAGGCATGAACGGCTACCAGGTGTGCCGGACGTTGCGCGACGAGGGCAACTGGACGCCGATCCTGATGCTCACCGCCAAGTCGGGCGAGTACGACGAGGCCGAGGCGCTCGACACCGGCGCCGACGACTTCCTGTCCAAGCCGTTCTCCTTCGTGGTCCTCGTGGCCCGGCTGCGCGCCGTCACCCGACGGGGAGCAACGCCGCGCCCGGCGGCCCTCGTGGTCGGCGACCTCGTGGTCGACCCGGCTCGGCGCGAGGTGCACGTCGGCGGCGAGCCGGTGACGCTGACGCCCCGTGAGTTCTCGCTGCTCGAGGCCCTCGCCCGCCGCTCGCCCCACGTGATGACCAAGACCGAGCTCCTCGACGACGTGTGGGGCGCCGACCGCGACGTCGACCCGAACGCGGTCGAGGTGTACGTCGGCTACCTGCGCCGCAAGGTCGACGCGCCGTTCGCGCGGGCCGCGATCCAGACGGTCCGGGGCGCCGGCTACCGCCTCGTGGCCGGGAGCCACCCGTGAGCGGCGGCGTTCGGGTCCGGGTGACGCTGGTGGCGATGGCGGTCACCGCCATCGCGCTGTCCCTCGGCGGCTGGGGCCTCGTGCGGTCGATCGAGCGCACGCAGTTGGGGGCGCGTCGCCCAAGCGGCGGAGGCCCAGGTGGACACGGTGGCCGTGCAGCTCGCCGACGGCGTCCCCCCGGACCAGCTCGTGCTGTCGGCGGCGCCGCTCCACACCGCGTTCCAGATCATCCGGGACGGCGACGTGCTGGCCGCGTCGCCGGGGTTGCCGGCGAGCGACCCGCTCCTCGTGATGGCCGGGGCCGCCGGCGTGATGGTGCCCGGTCCGGGCGAGCGGGCGTTCATCGCCACCGGCCTGCAGGGCAGTGGCACGATCGAGGCCCCTGGCCTGTTCGAGCGGAACATCGCCCTCCAGGTCGAGTACGCGACGGTCCAGACCGAGGGCGGCGCGCTCACCGTCGTCGCCGCGTCCCCGCTCGACGAGGTGCGCCGGTCGATCGACGACGTCCGCCGTTCCCTGTGGGTCGGGCTGCCGCTGGTCACCGTGCTCGTCGGGCTCGTGGCCTGGGTCGTCACCGGGCGGGCGCTGCAGCCGGTCGACTCGATGCGGGCCGAGGTCGAGGCGATCTCGCACTCGACCCTCCACCGGCGGGTGCCGGTGCCCGCCGGCGACGACGAGGTCGGCCGACTGGCCCGAACGATGAACGCCATGCTCGACCGGCTCGAGGGCGCCGCCGAGCGCCAGCAGCGGTTCGTGGCCGATGCGTCCCACGAGCTTCGCAGCCCCGTCGCCGCCCTGCGCACCGAGCTCGAGGTCGCGCTGCTCAGCGGCGACGCCGCGCAGCTGCGCGCCTCGGTCGAGGGGGCCCTGGCCGAGGAGGCCCGGCTCGAGGCCCTGTTGGCCGACCTGCTCGTCCTCGCCGCCGTCGACGAGCAGCTCGCGCCGGCGGCACAGCCGGTCGACCTCGGCG
>JACDCH010000193.1 GCA_013694495.1 Acidimicrobiia bacterium
TCGACCACCAGCTCGCTGGGCGACGATGGGGTCCGGGGGCGCAGCCCCCGAGCAAGCACGGTCATCGGGCGCCAGCGTACCGCTTCTGGTCGTTTCTGTCACGACCGTTCTGAAAACGACCAGCCGGCGGATGCCGGTCAGCGGGTGATGCCGGCAGCCGTGGCCGCGGCGTTCGCCCAGCGCCGGGCGAGCTCGGCATGCCCGGCCCGGTTGCTCTCGGTGAGCAGGGCCTGCGGGGGCTGGAATCCGGCGGGCACAGGCGCTCCCTCGGTCACGACCTCGAACCACAGGTGCTCGCAGCGGTCGGAGGTCGTGGCCACGCGACGGTGGTCGTGGTACAGCCGGGAGAGGAGCGTGGCCAGCGCCTCGGGGTGCCGGCTGAGGTGCACGGCCACGCAGTCGGCCACGTCGTCGGTGTCGCGCCGGAGGCGCAAGAGGGGTCGGTCGAGCAGGGCGCGAGCTCCGAAGGACACGGCCGCGAGGGTCAGCCCGAACACGATGACCGAGAGCGATCCGGCCTCGAAGCCGAGGCCGACGACGGCGAAGCCGAGACCGCCCACGATGACGCTGAGGTTGCGGGCCCGGACGAGGGTCATGAACGCCGCGGCCACGAGGCGGGCGTCGGCGGCGTGGAGGTGCCCGAGCTCGTGGGCGCACATCGCCTCGAGCTCGTCGCGGGGCAGCCCGGACAGCGCCCCCGACGTCACGAGCAGCACCGGCGCGCCCCGCACCCGGGCCGAGATGGCGTTCGGCGCAGGGTCGTCGATGACCCCGACCCAGGGCGGCTGGATCCCCAGGCCGAGCGAGAGGGCGTGCACCACGTTCGTGATCCGCTCGCCGTCGTAGGGGCTGAGCGGCCGGTGGCGGACGCCGCGGAGGAGCCAGGTGCCGGCACCGCGCAGCGCAGCCCAGGCCAGGAAGGCGGCAGAGCCGACGAGGAGGGCGATGGCGATGGTGGCGACCCCGCCGGGCAGGAGCCCCCACACCCAGGCGTCACGGAAGCGGCGGTCGTCGACGAGCCACACCTCGGCGGCGGCGACGGCGCCGATCACGACGAGGACGAGAGTTGCGCCGTACAGCGCCCGCAGGACGAGGCCCTCGGTGAAGGCGACGACGGCCCGCCGGTGGGCCCGCCGGCGCCGGCGGTCGACGTCGGGGTCGGCATCGAGGGCACGCGCCGCCGCCGTCGGTTCGCTCAATGCGGCCGGCCGCCGGCGAGCAGGTCGAGCGCGTGGGGCAGTACGTCGAGCACGGCGTCGAGGCACTCACGGACGCCGTTGGAGGAGCCGGGCAGGTTGACCACGAGCGCATCGCCGATCGTGCCGGCCCGCTGGCGCGACAACCGGCCGAGCGGCGACACGAGGCGCATGGCCTCGGCCAGGCCCGGCGCGTCGCGCTCGAGCACGGCGACCGTGCCCTCTGGCGTGAGGTCGCGGGGGCCGAAGCCGGTGCCGCCGGTGGTCACGACGAGCCCGGCGAAGCCATGGGTGAGCTCGCGCAGCGCGTCGGCCACCGAGTCGACCCCGTCGGCCACGACCCGTCGCTCGATCACGTCGAACCCGGCCTCGCCCAGCACCTCGGCGGCGACCGCGCCCGACTTGTCCTCACGGGTCCCGGCAACGACGCCGTCGGAGACAGTCAGCACCTTCACCGGCCAGGCCAACGGCCCATCTTGCTCCGGACGTTCAGTCGCCGGGGTCGGCGGCGGCGCCCCCGCCCCGGGCGGCCGCGCCGTAGGACGCCTCGACGGCCTCGACGCAGCGCGTGTTGTCGTCGCCGGTGAGCAGCGCGCAGAACGGGTCGCCGGCCCGCGCGTCGGCGGCGGTGTAGGCGGCGTCGAGGGCGGCGGCCGACACGCACCAGGCGTAACCCTGGGGGTCGGCGCCCAGGCGGCAGGTGTCCGAGATGGCGGAGACCTGGTGCTGTAGGCGGCTGCCGATGTCGCGACCCATGCTCCGGTAGCAGGTCTCCACCCCGTTCTCGGGAGCTCGGTCGCAGACGTCGAAGCCGGCGTCGAAGTCGTAGTCGAGCTTCCAGAGGAAGTACGACGACTGGAGGAAGTAGCACTCGTCCACCGCGTCGTCCCTGACGGCGTTGCACGGGAAGTTCAGGTCGCCGTTGCTGTCGTCGGTGGCGGGCGAGGATTGGATGCCGATGATCCGCTCCATGAACGCGCCGCCGAGGCACGAGCTTCGCTCCCAGTCGTCGGCGACCTTGTCGCAGAGCGCGAGGGCCGGGTCGAGCTGGTGGTCGGTCAGGAGCATCACGCCGTGGCCGAGGCCGTGGACACAGTCGTAGTGGTTCAGGCCGTAGGCGTTGGCGGTGCGGAGCGAGCTGCACGTAGTCGCCAGCTCGTCGCCGCTCGGGTCGGGCCCCATCTGGGACACGGCCAGCTCGACGATGCCGTGGTAGAAGCCCGAGAGGCAGGACGGCGGCGCGATGGCAAGGGCCTCGCCCACGCCGCCGTACACCCGGACGGCGTCGTTGCCGAGGTCGTGGGCCAGCTGGTGGCACTGCGACCCCACCTCGGACACGGACGTCGAGAGCCGTTCGAGCTCGGCGGCGGCGAAGTCGGCGCCCTGGCCCTCCATCGCGTCGGCGAGGTAGCGGCGGTAGCAGCTCAGGCGCCCGACCGCGAGCTCGGCGCACTCGGCCGGATCGCTCACGACCGACAGCAGGTCGGGTCCGTCGGCGGTGGCCGCGAGCGGGTTGGCGGTCGAGAGCACCGCCCCGGCCCCGAGGATCGTGACCAGGGCCAGACCCTCGACGGCCAGCGTGCGCCCGAGCCGCCGGCCCCCCATCGGCTTCCGTGACGCGGTCGCCGGTTCGGACCGGCGGGCGGCGAGCAGGCCCACGGCGCGGTCGTGGACCAAGCCGAGGGGGGCGATGACGGCCACGATGACGGCGGCCTTCACGACGAGGGCGAGCCGGTAGGTGCCAGACAGCGCCCCCCAGGAGCCTTCGACGAGGGCCATGACCGGCCCGGTCGCCACGAGGGCGAGGAAGGCGAACCCGGCGACGGGAGCGAAGGCGGCGCCCGCGGAGCGGGCGATCGCGAAGCGGGTGGGCCCGCTCGCGTGCGGAAGGCGGGGGTCCGCCAGGCCAGGC
>JACDCH010000206.1 GCA_013694495.1 Acidimicrobiia bacterium
CTCCAGGGGCCCCCGCCCGCTCCGCGATCAGCGGCCCCTCTGCCGCCCGCTGATGATCTGTCGCGGCGTCAGCCGCAGGCCTGGCGCAGCACCGGGTACGGGTTCATGGCGGACCCGTTGTCCGGATGGATCTCGAAGTGGAGGTGGGTGCGGCTGCCCCGGGCGTTGCCCGTGTCGCCGACGTAGCCGATGACGTCGCCGGCGGCGACCCGGCCGCTGGCGCCGAAGGCGTCCATGTGGCTGCCGAGGTAGGTGGTGCCGTCGTCGCCCCGGAGGCGGAACTGGCGCCCGCCGATCGAGCCCGTGGCGTAGGAGACGGTGCCGGCGACGGGTGCCTGAACGACCGTGCCCCGGGGGGCGAACAGGTCGTTGCCCTCGTGGGCCCGGCCGCCCGAGCGGGGGAAGCCCCAGTCGTTCACGTAGGTGGCGCCCGGGATCGGGCAGCGGCGCACGTCGCTCGGCAGGCGGTTCTGCGCCGTCAGCCGGAGGCGGGCGTTCGCGTAGAGGCTGCGGGGCGGGAGGACGCCGTTGGCCGCGGCCAGGGCGTCGGTGCTGATGCCGTAGCGCCGGGCGATGGACGTGAGGGTGTCGCCCGGGGCGACCGTGTGGGTGCCGGAGACGCCGGTGCGGCCGTCGCTCGGTCCGGTGCGGCCGTAGCCGCTGCCGCTGCCGCTGGCGGCGGTACCGCCGGAGCTCCCGCCGGTCGAGCCGGAACCGGCCGCCGGGATCGTGAGGGCCTGGCCGACCCGCACGACGTTCGGGTTCGAGATCGAGTTCGCCGACACGATCGAGCCGACGCTCACCCCGAATCGCCCGGCGATCGAGCCGAGGGTCTCGCCCCGGGCCACCGTGTGGCTGCGGGTGGCGGGCGCCGAGGCGCCGCTCCCGGCCGGGATCGTCAGGCGGGTTCCGATGCGGACGATGTTGGCGTTGGCGATGTCGTTCGCCCCGGCGATCACCCGGCTGGACGTCCCGTATTGGCGGGCGATGCCGCCGAGCGTCTCGCCGGGGCCCACGACGTGGACGACGGTCGCTGGGGCGGCCGTGCCGCTGATCACGAGCACCTGGCCCACGACGATGTGGTTGCCGTCGTCGAGGCGGTTCGCCTCGGCCAGGGCCCGGACCGTCGTGCGGTTGGCGGCGGCGATCTCCGACAGGGTCTCCCCCGCCCGCACCGTGTGCTCGCCGTCGGCGACCGCCGGGGCGGCGCCGAGGGCGAGGGCGATCGACGCCATCCCTGCGGTGATCGACATGAACTTGTTACCGACGCGCAAATGTCCTTCTCCAGGTTCTCCGCCCGTAGAAGCAACTGCAACATAAGCAACATCGGACACATGCGCCACAGAAGTTGACAAATCTCACACGTGTAGTTGTCGAACGCATGTTCAACGTCAACCTCAGGGTGCACAGCAGCAACGCTGCAGTCGACGGTGACGCTCAGGGTCGACCGCCGACCAGCCTCGACCTCGGGTCGAGGGTCGGGGCGACGCCCTCAGCGGGACTGGCGGCGGGACTCGGCCCGGCGCTCGGCGTCCAGGCGCTCGAGCCCGGGTTCGGCCGAGTGGTCCACGTAGCTCATCATCTCGGCCACGCCGTGGTGGCCGGCCTGCTCGGCGATCAGCCGGTGCATCTCCTGGGCCACGGACCGGTAGGCGGGGTGGCCCTGGGGCGAGGTGCGCAGCTCGAGCATGTGCATGGCGGCCCGGGCGTTGAGGTCCATCACGAAGCGCACCTTGTAGGCCAGGCACACGGCGTAGCCCGCCTGCACCGGGAAGCGCTCGGCGAGGTCGTCGTGGAGCCGGGCCGAGCGGGCCATGGCGTCGTCGAAGCGGGCCGACACGCCGGCGGCGTCGACGGCCTCCGGGCGGGTGTAGCCGTGGCGGGGCGTCAACGGCTGCCAGTCGATCGTGAGCAGGCGGTGGCGCTGCAGGTCCCGGAAGGCGCCGTAGTCGGCCAGCACGTCGAAGCGGTAGCGCACGCTCTCGAGGGCCCGGCCCGGCTTGTGGCGACGGTTGCTCCGGTCGCCGACGTAGGCCCGGACGATGCCGAGGCGCTCGTCGGCCGTCATGGCCAGCACCCGCCGCTCGATCTGCTCCTCGGGCAGGTGGGAGTACGGGTAGAGCATCGCCGTGACCATGCGGAGCTCGGCGTCGGGATCGAACTCCAGGAGCCGGACGGACGGGGCCGCGTCGGCCTCCTCGCCGGCGAAGACGTCGGTGGCGATGTCCTCCATCGCCGTGCGGGTGGCGGCCAGGTAGGTGCTCCAGGCCACGCCCCGGTCGTCGAGGTCGACCCGCTTCAGGAAGCTCGGGATGACCTTGCGCAGCTCGGTGAGCATGAGATCGGCGTAGCTGCGGGCCTCGGGGAGCGGGTGCGACCGCATGCGCAGCAGCAGGGCCTCGTAGGCCTGGCCCGTGCCGTAGATGCCGAGGTTCGACAGGGACGCCGCCGGGAGGATGCCCCGCAGGGCGTCGAACGCCTTGGCCCGGATGGCCTGGCGGTGCACGAAGTCGGAGTCGGCGGGATCCTTGGGGAACACGTCGCGGAAGAAGTCGACGAGAACCGGCACGAGCTCGGCGTAGGTGTCGAACAGCCGGTCCATGTCGCCCACGTAGCGGGTGCCGAAGGCGCTGCCGAGCACCTCGGGCGGCCGGTGGAAGCGGTAGCGGCCGCCGATGCGGTTGTCGTAGGCGATGTAGCGGGTCGACTGTTCGAGGTAGCTGGCCAGGCGACCCCACTCCAGCACCTTCGTGAGCAGGTTCGAGGCCTGCTCGCAGGCCAGGTGGACGCCACCGAGCTGGGCCACGGAGTCGTCGCCGTACTCGAAGAACACCCGGTCGTAGAGCTCCTCGGCCCGCCGGAGCCCGATCGTGGCGTCGACGGTCTGGTCGCCCTCGATGTCGAGGTCGCCGACGAACTCGTCGAGGAACAGCCGGCGCAGGCTCTTCGGGCTGCGGCTGTACCGGGCGAACAGCGCCCCCTTCACGACCTCCGGCAGGTTGACCAGGGCGAACACCGGGCCGTCGAGGTTGGTGAAGTACCGCCGCAGGACGTCGGCTTCATCGGCCGACCAGTCCTCGGCGACGTACACGCTCATGAGGCTCTGGATCGTAGGCGGGGCCGCCCGGACGGCTCGGTGATGAAACCTCGTTCCTTCTCAGGACCTGTGGAGGGATTGCCGACCGGCGCAGCGGGCCACAGGTCCTTCCTGCGTCTCGATTCGACATCGCGTCGCGACGCGCCTGTCGACAACTCGCCGGAACGGAGCGCAGCAGTGACGGCGAGGAACCGCTCAGGACACCCCGGGGACCCCGGCGGTCCCTCCGACGCGCTCGAGGTCGGCGGCGTGGGCCTCGCGGGCGGCGGGCAGCAGGCCGGCGTCGGCCCACAGGTCGACCACCGTCATGGCCATCGCCTTCGCCCCGTCGACCACGGCCCGGTCGCCCGCGTCGCCCCGGGCGAAA
Source organism: Acidimicrobiia bacterium (assembly GCA_013694495.1). Classification (GTDB taxonomy): domain Bacteria; phylum Actinomycetota; class Acidimicrobiia; order Acidimicrobiales; family JACDCH01; genus JACDCH01. The sequence goes on from JACDCH010000206.1 coordinate 3,465, forward strand.
CCGGCGAACTCGGGCGTGTGGATCGAGACGTGGGGTGGGCCGACGGCGATCATCGGGTGGATCGACGGGACCAGGTAGCTGACGTTGCCCATGTCCGTGGAGCCGACGACGGGGAACGCCGCACCCCGGGGGTCGCCGACGGTGCGGCCAGTGGCGGCGGCGTTGGCGATGTAGCGGCTCACCATGGGCCCGTTGTCGAGCAGGTCGGCGTAGGCGGGGTCCAGCCACTCGATCTCGCAGCGGCAGCCGGCGGCCAGGGCCCCGGCCTCGAGGCAGGCCACCACGCGGGGCTTGAGCACCTCGAGGGACCGCAGCGACGGCGACCGGACGTACCAGTGGGCCTGGGCGTACTTCGGCACGATGTTCGGCTTGTCGCCGGCGTGGGGGAAGACCCCGTGGATGCGCTCGTCGGGTCGGATGTGCTGGCGCAGCGCGGCCACCGCGTTGTAGCCGAGCACGGCGGCGTCGAGCGCGTTGCGGCCCTTGTGGGGGAAGGCCGCGGCGTGGGCCGCCTCGCCGTGGTAGTCGGCGTGCAGCTGGTGGATGGCGATCACGTCCATCCGGGCCAGGTCGAGGCCGGCCGGGTGCACCATCATCGCCGCGTCGACGCCGTCGAAGGCGCCCCGCTCGGCGAGCAGCACCTTGCCGCCCCCGCCCTCCTCGGCCGGGGTGCCCATGATCACCACCCGTCCGCCGAGCTCGTCGGCCATCGCGGCGGCGGCGAGTCCGGCGCCGAGGCCGGCCGTGGCGATCACGTTGTGCCCGCAGGCGTGGCCGATCTCGGGCAGGGCGTCGTACTCGCAGAGCACGGCGATGGTGGGCCCGCTCGTGCCCGCCCGGGCCACGAAGGCGGTGTCGAGGTCGTAGGCGCTCCGCTCGACCGTGACGCCCTCGTCCTGGAGGATTCCGGTGAGGAGCTCGTGGGCGAAGTGCTCCTCGTAGTTCAGCTCCGGGTGGTCCCAGATCTCGTGCGAGGCGTCGACGAGGAGGCCGGCCTTGCGGTCGACGTGGGCGGCGACGCGCGCCTTGGCACCGTCGAGCGCGCTGCCGCCGGACGGCGAGGGGGTATCGGGCACGCCGGCAGGCTACGACCTACCCCCCGCGGGCCTGGAGCCGATGCCCCCCACCACCGCCGGCCCCGCCGTCCCTCCCCGCCCGACGAGGACCCGAGGACGGACACCAGGCGGTCGGCGCGCACCGGATGAGCTTGGCAGCCAAACCGGCCAGGGCGCGACCGGTTCAGCCGACCCGTCGCGGGTGGTCGGGGCCGGTCACACGAGGACGGTGACGGCGTCGGGCTCGAGCCGCAGCGACAGCGTCCGGGCCGGACGGAGGCCCCGGCCATCGAGCTCCACCCTCGCCCCGGCGGGCACGTCGAGCTGCACCGCATCGACCCGGCGGACGCTGATGCGCGGGTGGGGCACGTGCGTCCCGGACGGCAGGCGGCGCCACGCCTTCCACCGCTCCCCCACAGGCATGTCCGGGTCGACGTCGACGACGTCGAGCAGCCCGTCGCCGGGGTGGGCCCTCGGGGCGACGTCGTAGCGCCCGAGGAACTGGGCGTTCATGGCGGCGAGCACCCCGCCCCGCCACGCCGGCCGCCGGCGCACGACGGCGTGGGCGACGAACAGCCGCAGCCGCCCGTCGACCAGTGCCTCGCCCAGGTCGACCGCGGCCAGCGTGCCGGTGCCGTCGTACAGGCGCCGCTCGTCGCCGGTGCCCCCGAGCGTCCGGCACAGGTCGCCGCCGAGGAG
>JACDCH010000212.1 GCA_013694495.1 Acidimicrobiia bacterium
GCCCTGGCCCGGTGGCGCCAGCGCGTCGCGGGCTGGCGCGGCGCGCCAGGATCTCCGGCATGAGCGACCTCCTCGACGGCGACGACGACACCGAGAGCAGGCCTGCGGTCGACCGGGCCCGCATCGAGAAGGCGGTCCGGGAGATCCTCGAGGCCGTCGGCGAGGACCCGGATCGCGACGGCCTCCTCGACACACCGGCCCGAGTGGCCCGCATGTACGAGGAGATCTTCGGCGGGCTCCGGGAGGATCCGGCGAGCTTCCTCACGACGCAGTTCGAGGCCGAGCACGACGAGATGGTCCTCGTGCGGGACATCCCGATGTACTCGTGCTGCGAGCACCACCTGCTGCCCTGGATCGGCAAGGCCCACGTGGCCTACATCCCGAACGACGACGGCCGGGTCACCGGCCTCTCGAAGCTGGCCCGCCTCGTCGACGCCTACGCCAAGCGGCCCCAGGTGCAGGAGCGGCTCACGTCGCAGATCGCCGACACCCTCGACGCCACCCTGCGGCCCAAGGGCTGCATGGTCGTGATCGAGGCCGAGCACCTGTGCATGACGATGCGGGGCATCCGCAAGCCCGGTTCGTCGACGGTCACGTCGGCGGTGCGCGGCATCTTCCGCGACAACCCGCCCACCCGCGACGAGGCGATGCGGTTCATCCAGGCGCGCTAGCCGCGCCGGTACCCTCCGCCTCTGTGCCCGGCCGCCCCCGGCCCCTCGTCATGGGGGTGCTCAACGTCACCCCGGACTCGTTCTCCGACGGCGGGCGCTGGCCGGACACGGAGGCCGCCGTGGCCCACGGCCTGGCCATGGCCGCCGAGGGCGCCGACGTGATCGACGTGGGCGGCGAGTCGACCCGCCCGGGCGCCGAGCCGGTCGACCCCGCCGAGGAGGCCCGGCGGGTCCTGCCCGTCATCGCCGCTCTGGCCACCCAGGTGCGGGTCAGCATCGACACCCGCCACGCATCGGTGGCCGAGGCCGCGCTAGCGGCCGGCGCCACGCTCCTCAACGACGTCTCCGCGTCCTTGGCCGAGGTGGCGGCCGCGGCCGGCGCCGACGTCGGCTTCGTCGCCATGCACATGCAGGGCGAGCCGGCCACCATGCAGGAGGCCCCCCGCTACGACGACGTGGTGGGCGAGGTCCGGGACTTCCTGGTCGCCCGGGCGGAGGCCGCGCTGACGTCGGGGGTTCGTGAGGTGTGGATCGATCCCGGGATCGGCTTCGGGAAGACCGACGAGCACAACCTCGCGCTGCTCGCCCATCTCGACGTGCTGGTGGCGACCGGTTTCCCGGTGGCGATCGGCACCAGCAGGAAGGGGTTCCTGGGGCGCCTGCTGGCCGGATCCGACGGCATCTCGGTGGTTCCCGTTGCAGATCGGCTGGCTGGATCGGTGGCGACCGCCACATGGGCGATGCTGCAGGGTGCGAAGATGGTCAGGGCCCACGACGTGCGGGCCACGGTGGATGCTGCCCATGTCGTCGCCGGCGAGATCGAGGAGGACGCGACGTGCCGCCGATGAAGGGCAAGTGGGCCCAGGGGATCAAGCCCCGCAACTTCGCCTGGGTGATCACCGACCGCCTCGCTGTCTGCGAGCGGCCCGGCGGCTACGGCGCCAACCACCGGCGCGTCCGGCGGCAGGAGGAGATCATCTGGATCCGGGAGCAAGGCTTCACCCACGTGATCTCCCTGATCCCGTCGAACCACAACCTCCACAACTACGACGAGCTCGGCGTGGCGTGGCTGCACCGGCCCTTCGGTCCCGGCGACCCGTCCACCCGCGTGCTCGCGGAGCTGCTGCCCGAGATCAAGGACCTCCTCGGCAAGGGTGAGCGGCTCGTCGTCCACCAGGACGAGCTGGGCGACCGGGTGCAGGGCCTGATGGCCGCGTTCCTGCGCTGGACGGGGATGGTGGGGGAGGACCCCAAGGCGGTGACGCTCGTCGAGCGGCTCCTGTCGCGCCAGCTCGGCCCGGTCGGTCGGGAGCTGGTCGCCCGGGCGTCGTCGATCCCGGGCGCGACGCCGGCGAGCTGAGCGGGACCGACGTGGCCGCCGACCGCATCGAGCTCCGCGGCCTGCGCCTGGTCGCATCGATCGGCCTCCTGCCCGAGGAGCGTGAGCGGACCCAACCGATCGAGGTCGACGTCGACATCGAGGTCGACACCGCCGGCGCGGCCCGCACCGACGACCTCGCCGACGGCGTCGACTACGGCGCGGTGGTGGCCGCCGTCGCAGCCGCGGCGACGGCCGGCCACGTCGACCTCCTCGAGCGCCTGGTGGCCGATGTCGTCGCCGCCGTGCTGGCGGTCGACGAGCGGATCACCGCCGCCGAAGCCGTGGTTCGCAAGCTCCGGCCCCCGGTGCCGATCGACCTCGCCTCGGCCGGCGTCCGCATCCGCCGCGAGCGCGGGCGCTAGCGGGTGACCCGGGCGTTCCTCGCCCTCGGCTCGAACCTGGGCGAACGCGAAGCGCTGCTGGCGGCGGCCGTCGACCGGCTCGTGGCCGTCGGGCGCGTCGCCGTGTCGCCGACGTATGAGACCGACCCGGTGGGCGTGCCCGACGACGACCCTCAATCGTTCTTCAACCTGGTGGTCGAGCTCGACACCGACCTCTCCCCGCACCAGCTGCTGGCGGTGTGCCACCGCCTCGAGGACGCCGCCGGCCGGGTGCGCGAGGTGCGCTGGGAGTCACGGACCCTGGACGTCGACGTGCTGTGGGTCGAGGGCGTCACCGTCGACGAGCCCGACCTGCAGGTCCCCCACCCCCGGATGCGGGAGCGGCGCTTCGTGCTCGCCCCGCTGCGGGACCTGGCGCCGGATCTCGTCGGCGAGGCCGACCTGGCCGCCGCCGAGGGCGCCGTCCGCCGCCTCGACTAGGCCGCGTACTTGGCCACGGCCCCGTGCATGAGGCCGAGGCCCTCGAGGCCGGGGAGGGCGTCGATGCGGCGGTCGACCCGGTCGCTGATGACCGTGCCCTCGGGCCCACCGAAGAGCGTCTGCACGAGGTGGCGGGTCTCGTCGGTGGGCATGACCTTCGTGCCGACCGGGCTCCACAGCACCTTGAGGAAGCGGCGCACGGTCTTCTGGGCGGCGCGGTCGCCCTCGAGGAGCTCGACGGACTTCGTGCGGTAGTAGTCGATGTGCCGGCCCTCCTGCTTCATGATCCGCCGGAGGAGCTCGCCGAGCGTGGGGTGGTCGGCCAGCGTCACGACGCGGGCGTAGCCGCCCTGGGTCGTCCACTCGTTGATCGTGCCGAACACCATGTGCACGGCCAGGAAGTGCCGGGTGACCGACGACAGCGCCAGCCACGGCAGGGGGCTCCCGGTGAGCTTCCAACCGAGGCGCTCGCGCATGGCGGCGACTCGGGTCGCACCGGCCGGCTCGCCGTGGGCCCGCAGGACCTGGCCGAGGGCCTCACCGTGCCAGTGCTCCTCGTAGTTCCAGATCGTGAGGAAGTCGGTGATCTCGGGGTCGTGGTGCGCCTTGGTGTTGAGCAGGTTGCGCAAGTAGCACGTCGTGTGGTGCTCGACGTCGTGCATGTAGCGGACGCAGCGCAGCACGTCCTCGTCGAGGGGCTTCTCCCGGAAGGCGCTGGCGATGTCGAGGTCGTCGACCTCGAGCTTCCCCGCGACTTGCGAGTACCGGTTGAAGTCGAACATGTCCGGTTTACGGCGCGGGGCGAGACCCCGGATGGTCGTCGGCGATGCTGGTGCGGTGCGCTCGTTGCGGGTGGTCGGGGCGGGTCGGGCGGGTCGGTCGTTGGCCGGCGCGTTGACGGCCACCGGCCGCTGGCACGTCGACGGCATGCTCGGCCGCGACGACGACCC
>JACDCH010000224.1 GCA_013694495.1 Acidimicrobiia bacterium
GGCGTACATCCGATGGCCCGACGTGTGCCCGACCACCCGGAACGGGGCGCTGCCGATGGTGACCGTGTCGCCGATCGCCGCCTCCAGCTCCTCGTCGACGACGACCTCGCCGGCGGCGGCGATGGGCACCCCGTCGACCAGGGTCGGCGTCCCCAGCCCGCCGGGCCGGTGGCCGACGAGGTTCACGTTCGTGCCGGACCGGTCGCCGGCACCGCCGCCTGCTGGATGACGATGAGCGGACCGGGTGAGCCGGCGGCCACCACCCACGCGTCGGCGCCGGCGTCGGCAACGGTGGTGGCGATCTCGCGGTCGAACGTGGACGACAGCCCCGACAGGAGCACCGCCAGCGCGAACACCACCGCGGCCGCCAGCACCGCCACGGCGACCCGTGCCGCCCTGAACCGCAGATCGCCGAACGTGATCGTCAACGATCCCCGCCACAACCGTCCCGCCTTCCCGCGGCGCCCGCCGCGCGTCGCAACCCTAGGTCTCGTCGCGTCTGGCAGGCTCGGACGCGATGCACGACACCGCTGCGCCGATCGTCGACGACGACGCCGCCATCCGCTCGGCGGTCGCAGCCGCCGACGTCCCGCCGCTCCTCGTGGCGGTGGCCCACGCCACCGGCGACCGCTCGATCCTGCGCCCCGAGCTGCGTCCCGACCCGCTGCTGCTCATGGACCCCGAGGTCGGCTACACGCCCGAGACGAAGGCCGAGGCGTGGCGCCTGGCGGCCGGCGCGCTCATCGCCTGGCGCGACGCCGGCTTACCGCCGCCCGGTCCCGCCACCGACGCGGAGCTCCACGAGCTCATCGACTTCATGGTCGGCGACCAGACGGCGTCGTACTTCGAGCTGCTGCGCGAGGAGCTCGCCTTCGACGGGATCGACCTCCGGGCGCCGTCGTGGTCGGCCGCCGACATCGCACCCGGGCGCACGTTCACCGTCGCCGTGGTCGGCGCCGGCATGTCCGGCATCGTCGCCGCCCACCGCCTCCGCCAGGCCGGTGTCCCCGTCGTCGTGTTCGAGAAGAACGACGACGTCGGGGGCACGTGGTTCGAGAACACCTACCCGGGCTGCCGGGTCGACGTCCCGAACCACCTCTACAGCTACTCGTTCGCCCAGACCAACGAGTGGCCCGGCTTCTTCTCGGACCAGGCGGCGCTCCTCGACTACTTCCGGCAGGTGGCCGACGACGTCGGCTTGCGCGAGGACGTCCGCTTCTCGACCGAGGTGCTGGGGGCCGACTGGGACGACGACACGCAGACGTGGTCGGTGCGCACCCGGGGCCCGGACGGCACCGACGTGACCGAGTCGTTCAACGCCCTCGTGAGCGCCGTCGGCCAGCTCAACCGGCCCAGCTTCCCCGCCATCGAGGGCCGTGAGCGCTTTGCCGGCGAGTCGTTCCACTCGGCCCGCTGGGACCACGACGTCGACCTCGCCGGCAAGCGGGTGGCCGTCATCGGCACCGGGGCCAGCGCCGCCCAGTTCATCCCGGCCGTGGCGGCCGAGGCGGGCGAGCTCACGATCTTCCAGCGCACGCCGCCCTGGCTCGTGCCGACGCCGAACTACCACGACGCCCTCCCCGAGGGCCTGCGCTGGCTGCTGCAGCATGTGCCCGGCTACACCCGCTGGGACCGGCTCTGGCAGTTCTGGCGCAGCCACGAGGGGATGCTCCCCGGCGCCGTCGTCGATCCCGACTGGCCCGAAGACCAGCGCGAGCGGGCCGTCAGCCTCCTCAACGACATGATCCGCATGCTGCTGACCGAGCACCTCAAGGCCGAGTTCCCCGACGAGGCGCTGTTCGAGAAGGTGCTCCCGCACTACCCGCCCATCGCCAAGCGCATCGTGCGCGACAACGGCTCCTACGCCCGCGCCCTCGCCGCCCCGCACGTCGACCTCTGCACCGACACCATCGCCGAGATCACCGAGCAGGGCGTTCGCACCGCCGACGGCGTCGAGCACGCCTGCGACGTCCTCATCTACGGCACTGGGTTCTCCGCCTCGCACTTCCTCACGCCGATGCGCATCACGGGCCGAGGCGGGGTCGACCTGCACGAGCGGTGGGGCGGCGACGCCCGCGCCTACCTCGGCATCGTCGTGCCCGAGTTCCCCAACCTCTTCCTGCTGTACGGACCGAACACCAACATCGTGATCAACGGCAGCATCATCTACTTCTCCGAGTGCGAGGCCCACTTCATCGCCGAGAGCGTGCGGCTGCTGCTGGCCGGCGGGCACGCGGCGATGGCCTGCCGGCCCGAGGTGCACGACGCCTACAACGAGCGCGTCGACGCTGCCAACCGCACCATGGCCTGGGGCGCCTCGTCGGTGAGCAGCTGGTACAAGAACGAGAAGGGCCGGGTCGCCCAGAACTGGCCGTTCTCGCTGCTCGAGTACTGGCAGCAGACCCGGACCGTGCACGAGGGCGAGTTCCGGCTCAGCGAGCGGCCATGGGGCGGATCGCAGTGACCTCGGGGGCACTACCTCGGCGACCTCGCGCCCTACATCGCCGGTCGGAGGGACACCCCTCCCCGTACGCTCGCCGGCGATGAAGGTGTACACGCGCAAGGGCGACGACGGAACGACCGGGAGCCTCTACGGCGAGCGGGTGGCGAAGGACGCGCCGGGGCCGGTGGCCTGCGGCGATGCCGACGAGGCGCAGTCGGCCCTCGGCCTGGCCCGCGCCGCCGCCGACGCCACGCCCGACCTCGGCGCCATCGTCGTGCAGCTCCAGCGGGACCTCTACGTGGCCATGGGCGAGCTCGCCACGCTGCCGGCCAACCGGGCCAAGCTGACGCCGGGCAGCACCCTCGTGACCAAGGACATGGTCGTGCGCCTCGAGCAGCAGATCGACGACCTGTCGACCCGCTTCGAGCCCCTGCGCGACTTCGTGCTGCCGGGCGAGACGGTGGCGGCTGCTGCCCTCGACCTGGCGCGGGCCATCGTCCGCCGGGCCGAGCGGAGCGCGCTGGCCGTCGCCGTCGACGGCTCGCACGTGCTCGCCTACCTCAACCGCCTGTCCGACCTGCTGTGGACCATGGCCCGCTGGCAGGAGGGCGAGGCCCGCCTCACCAAGGACGCCGGCTGACCGCGGCGCCGCCCTACCGGAGGAGCTTGCTGACCAGCTTCTCGGCCAGCTTCGAGTAGGGCGGGTAGAGCAGCTTCAGGTCCGGGCGGGTCGGCTTGCGGAGCACGCTCTTGTGGTGGCTGAACCGATCGAAGCCGGCCTTGCCGTGGTAGGCGCCGTCGCCGCTGTCGCCCACGCCGCCGAACGGCAGCTCGGGCGGCAGGAGGTGCATGAGCGTCTGGTTCACGCATACGCCGCCGCTGCTCGTGCCGGCCAGCACGGCGTCGACCGGCTCGTCCTCGCCCGAGAAGGCGTACAGGGCGAGCGGCTTCGGACGGGCGTTCACGAAGTCGATGGCGCCCTGGGGGCCGTCGACCGCCAGCACCGGGAGGATCGGCCCGAAGATCTCCTCGCTCATGAGCGGGCCGCCGGGATCGGGCTCGACCACGACGGTCGGCGCCAGGTAGCGGTCGCCGCCGGCGACGCCGCCCGGGGCGGGCCCGCCGGTCACCACGGCGCCCGAGCCCTCGGCGTCGAGCAGCCCGCGCAGCCGCCCGAGGTGGCGCTCGTTCACGATGCGGCCGTAGCTGTCGCTGCGGGCCGGGTCGGCGCCGAAGGCGTCGTGCACCTTGTCCTTCAGCTCGGCGACGAGGTCGTCGCGAACGGCCCGGTCGACGAGCACGTAGTCGGGGGCGATGCACGTCTGGCCGGCGTTGAGGAACTTGCCCCACACGATGCGGCGGGCGGCCACGCCGAGGTCGGCGCTGCTGTGCACGTAGCAGGGCGACTTGCCCCCCAGCTCCAGCGTGGTCGGGGTCAGGTGCTTCGCGGCCGCCTCCGCCACGACCCGGCCGACATTCGTCGAGCCGGTGAAGAAGATGTGGTCCCAGCGCTCGTCGAGCAGCGCCGTGGTCGCCGCCACACCACCCTCGACGATGGTGACGGCGTCGCCGTCGACGTAGCGGGGCACGAGGCGGACGATCGCCGCCGAGCACGCCGGGGCCAGCTCCGACGGCTTGCCGACGACGCAGTTGCCCGCGGCCAGCGCGGCCGCCATCGGCTCCAGCAGGAGCTGGATCGGGTAGTTCCACGGGGCGATCACGAGGGCGACGCCGAGCGGTTCGGGCTGGATGGCGGCCCGGCCGGGGGCGGCGAGGGCCGGCACCTTGACCTTGGTCGGCTTCATCCAGCGCTCGACGTGCTTGGCCAGGTACCGCAGCTCGCCCTTGGCGTGGCCGATGTCGCCGACGAACGCCTCCAGCCGGGGCCGGCCGAGGTCGAGCCGCAGCGCCTCGACGAGCTCCTCCTCACCCTCGACGAACAGCCGGTAGAGCCCCTCGAGCTGCTCCCGGCGCCATGCCGCCGGCCGGGTGACGCCGGTGGCGAACGTGGCCCGCAGCTTCTGCACGATGCCGTTGGCGTCGAGCGCCGGGTCCGGGTCGGTCGTGGCGGTGTCGGTCATGGCGGTGTCGGTCATGGCGGTGTCGGTCATGGCGGTGTCGGTCATGGAGCGGTCCTCTCG
>JACDCH010000268.1 GCA_013694495.1 Acidimicrobiia bacterium
GGCGGAGCCCCCAGGCATCGGCCGCAGGGCGACGGAGTCGGCCGAGGACCGCAGGAGTCCGAGCGAAGCGAGGGCCCCTGAACTCGACCGAACGGAGCGAGCGCCAGCGAGCGAGTGAGGTCGAAACTCACGCCCATCGGCGCCAGTTGCGGAAGGCGAGCGTGAGGCCGGCGGCGCCGACGACGAAGGCGACGACGGGGACGACCCACACCAGCGACCCCACGCCGGTGGACGGCGGGCGGAGCAGGATCTCGGCCCCGTAGCGGCTGGCGAAGTAGCCCCGGATCTCGTCGTCGCTCTCGCCGGCCTCGACCCGCTCGGCGATCTCCCGACGGGCGGCCTGGGCCGTCGACGCCTCGCTGTCGTTCACCGACTGGCTGCGGCACTGCGGGCAGCGGATGCTCGACGCCAGGTTCTCGACGCGGTCTTCCACCGTCGCCGAGCCCCGCTCGCCCAGCGCGCCGATCGTCAGCGCGACGGCGGCGACCACGGCCATGGCGACGTAGGACAGCAGCCGCAGCACGCTCAGGACCTGCGATCGGCGTGACGATGGACGGTCATGGCGGCAGGTCCTTCCTGCGTCTCCATTCGATTCCGGGGCCCGGCAAGGGGGCTTCGCCGAACGGACCGGACCCACTCCATCTCAGCCTTCCAGGCCCTGCACGCGCCGCAGCAGCGACTCCAACCCCTCGGCGGTCACGCCACCGACGACGCGGGCCAGCACAGAGCCGTCGGGGGCGACGAGGAACGACTCGGGGACGGCGAGCACGCCGTAGTCGAGGGCGATCTCGCCATCGTCACCGACGACCACCGGCCAGTCGCCGCCGTTCTCGGCGAAGAACGCCCTGGCGTCCTCGGTGGCGTCGTCGAACACGACGCTCACGACCGACGCGTCGCCCCGGTCGGCGTGGGTCTCGGAGAAGGCGACGAGGTCGTCGTGCTCCTGCTGGCACGGGACGCACCAGGTGGCGAAGAAGTTGACGAGCACGAACCGGCCCTGCTCGTCGGCGATGGAGAAGCGGTCGCCGTCGAGGGTCGTGCCCGCGACGGCGGGCGCGGCCTGCCCGAGCAGCGGGCTCTCGGCGATGCGGTCGGCGGCCGGCTGGCGGGTGGCGAGCACGACGACGAGCAGGGCGACGAACACGAGCACGCCGACCGCAGCCAGCACCGGGCCCCGCCGGCGCGCCGCCAGCTCCTCGTCGTCGTCGTCGACCTCGTCGTCGATCTCGTCGTCGACGGGCGCGTCGTCGTCCTCGTCGAGGTGGACGTCGGTCACGGCTCGGCCCCGACCAGCGCCGGCTCCGGTTCGGGATCCGGGACCTCCGTCCCTTCGACGGGAACGGGTGCCGACGTCGGGTCGAGGGGGTCGCGCCGGCGGCCGGGGAAGGCGGCGAGGAACGTGCCGAAGAACATGAGCCCGCCGCCCGTCCAGAGCCACACGATGAGGGGCTGGACGATCACCCGCAGCTCGACCTCGCCGCCCTCGGGGTCGGACAGGAGCGCGAGGTAGACGTCCTCGGTGAGGCCGGTGCGCACCGACGGGGTCCCGATGGTGCTGGTCCCGTTGCCGAAGCGCTGCACCGCCGGCGCGTACACCTGGCCGCCGTCGATGCGCACGAGCGCCCGGGTCTCGGTGTGGGCCTCGAGCTCCTCGGTCTCGATGCCGACGAGCTCGACGGTGTGGCCGGAGACCACGGCCGACTCGCCCTCGGTCAGGGTGACCCGCCGCTCCGACGAGTAGCTCTGCGACGCGGTGAGGGCGACGCCGACGAGGATGACGCCGAGGTGGACGATCATCCCGCCGTTGGTCCGGCCCACGAGCCCCCGCCAGCCCTGGCGGCGGGTGGCCAGCACCACCTGGCGCAGCGCCGCGCCGGCGGCGAAGCCCCCGAGCGTGAACCCGAGGAGCGGGGCCAGGCCCCGGGCCCCGACGACCACCGACAGCACCAGCGCGGCGACACCCGCCCACGCCGGCCAGTGCAGCCGCTCGGCCAGGGTCTCCGTCGACGCCTTGCGCCACGGCAGCACCGGGGCGACGGCCATCAGGAACAGGAGGGCGAGGCCGATCGGCATGGCCATCGTGTCGAAGAAGGGCTCGCCCACCGTGAGGCGCTCGCCGTTGAGGGACTCGACGATGAGCGGGAACACCGTGCCCAGCAGCACCACGAAGGCGAACGCAGCGAAGAGCAGGTTGTTCACGAGGAAGGCGGCCTCGCGGCTGCGCACCGCGTCGATGCGGCCGGGGCTCCGCAGCATCGGTCCCCGCCAGGCCACCAGCCCGCAGGTGACGGCCACGATCACGCCGAAGAAGGCGAGCAGCAGCGGGCCGATGAGCGAGTCGCTGAAGGCGTGGACCGATTCGAGGACGCCGGAGCGGGTGAGGAACGTGCCGAGGATGGTCAGCGCGAACGTGGCACACACGAGCGACAGGTTCCAGACCCGGAGCATCCCGCGCCGCTCCTGCACCATCACCGAGTGCAGGTACGCCGTGCCCGTGAGCCAGGGCAGGAAGCTGGCGTTCTCGACGGGGTCCCAGGCCCAGTACCCGCCCCAGCCCAGCACCTCGTAGCTCCACCAGGCGCCGAGCATGATCCCGAGGGTCAGGAACCCCCAGGCGATGAGCGTCCACCGCCGGGTGGCGACGAGCCAACCCTCACCGAGTCGGCCGGTGGCCAGGGCCGCCACCGCGAAGGCGAACGGCACGGTGAACCCGACGTAGCCCAGGTAGAGCACCGGCGGGTGGATCACCATCAACGGGTGGTTCTGCAGGAGCGGGTTCGGTCCGGGCCCGTCGTAGCCGGCCGGTGCAGCGAAGTGCTCGAACGGGTTCGCCGCCGTCGCCATCAGCGCGAAGAAGAAGGCGGCGACGACGAACATCGTGAGCAGGGCCCAGCCCACGAGCGGATCCGACAGACGGGCCCGGAACTTGCGAACGGTGGCGATGAGGTAGCCGGAGAGCACGAAGGCCCACAGCAAGATCGAGCCCTCGAGGGCGGCCCAGAGGGTGGCGAAGTTGTAGAGCGGCGGCGTGCGCGACGAGCCGTTCCGGGCCACGTACGCCACGGAGAAGTCGCGGGTGATCAACGCCCGCTCCATGGCCACGAAGGCGACCGCGGCGCCGCCGAACGTGAAGGCGGCGTACCACCACGACGTGCGGCGCAGCGCGGGCCGGCCCTGCACGAGCCCGACCACGATGGCCACCGCTCCGAACACGGACGCGCCGAGGCCCAGCATCACGCCGAAGCGCCCGAGGGCGAGGTTCACGGTTCGGTCTGGCCGTCGACGGCGTCGACGACCCGGTCGGGGTTCTCCGCGTCGTAGGTCTCGTCGTGCTTCACGAGGATCCGGTGGGCGAGGAACACGATGTCCTCGCCTTCGGCGAAGTGGCCTTCGAGCACGACGGGGATGCCGAGCTCGAAGAGGCTCGGCGGACCGGCCGTCGACCGCACCGGTACCTCGACGTCGTTGAACGCGACGGTGAACTCGGTGACCCCGTCGCCCTGCACCGCGTCCTCGACGACGAGCCCCTGCAGCCGGAAGTCCCGTGTGCCGAGCTCGTCGCGATCGGCCACGGCCTCGTCGGCGTTGCGGAAGTAGAGGGTGGCGTCGCCCAGGCCCCGGTACACCACTGCGCCGATGCCGACGGCGAGCAACCCGAGCA
>JACDCH010000278.1 GCA_013694495.1 Acidimicrobiia bacterium
GCTACGGCTGCCCTGTTCAGGCCAAGGGCGACCCGATCGCCGCGCTCCAGCGGGCCCTGCGGACGGGGCGCTGCGAGGTGCGGCCCGAGGCGCTGGTGACCGAGGTCGTGCTCGACCGGTCCCGCCGCCGGGCAACCGGCGTGCGCTACCTCGACCTGCGCGCCTACCCCGACCCGCCCACGGTGGAGGCGCGGGCCGGGCGGGCCGTCGTGCTGGCCGGTGGCGCGTTCGAGACCCCCCGGTTGCTGTTGCGCAGCGGCATCGGCGGCGACCTCGTCGGGCGCTACCTCACGTTCCACTTCCAGACGTTCACCGTCGGCGTCTTCCCCCAGGCGACCGGCGGCGAGCGGGGCCGGTCCGTCACGCATCTCCACGACGACTTCGTGGTCGACAGCCCCGCCCTGCGGGAGGCCGCCAGGGCCGTCGGCCTGCCCTGGCTGCGGGGCGGGGTGGTGGAGCACGGCGCCGGGCCCGGGCCCGTGGAGGAGGCCCTGACCTACCCGGCGGGGCCGGCGCACACGGCGTCGATGGCCGACTCCGCCCTGCGCCGTCGGCTGTGGGTCCTCACGATGCAGGGCGAGGACCTGCCCCAGGCCGGGAACCGGGTCGACCTCGACCCGACGGTGCGCGACGCCTGGGGCGGGCCGGCCGGGCGGGTGACGTACCGACCGCACCGCCACGAGCTCGAGGCGTCGGCGCACGTCGGCCCCGTGCACGAAGGGGTGCTGACCGACGCCGGCGCCGAGCTCGCCTTCACGGCCACCTCACCGCCGACCGGGGACCTCGACCTCCACGCCGAGCGCAACCCGCTCGGCATCGCCCCGGCCAGCCGGCACGTCATGGGCACGTGCCGCATGGGCACCGACCCGGTGACGTCGGTCGTGTCACCAGAGCAGCAGGTGTGGGGCGTCGACGGCCTCCACGTGTGCGACTCGTCGGTGTTCGTCACGTCGTCGGGCTACAACCCGACGCTCACCCTCGCCGCGCTGGCCCACCGGGCCGCCTGCCTCCTCACCGGCACCGAGCCGGAGGTCAGAGGAGGTGGTCGCGGAGCTGGGCGACGTCGATGAGGTGGTTTACGGCCTCCGAGCTCTCGACGATGCGCATCGATCCGCCCCGGCGCTCGGCGTGCACCTTGACCTGCAGCAGCACCGACAGGCCGGTGGAGTCGATGAACGTGACGCCGCCGAGGTCGAGCTGCAGGTGTCGGGCGCGGTCGAGCGCCTCCTCGAGGCGCTTCAGCAGCACGCTCGAGGCGGCCAGTTCGATCTCGCCCGCCGCGCGGACGGTGGCGGTGTCAGGGTCGCCGTCGGCGCTGACGTCCAGGTCGAGCGGAGCGGACATCCGTCCCCCGTACCCCTGGTGGCCGGTCTCGCACCCCTCCGTCGGCCGGGCGCCGCGAACGGCCTAGTGGTCCGCCTCGAGCGTGGCCAGGTCCCGCGTGGCGTAGCGGAGGTGCCAGAATTCCTCCTCGAACACCGTGTAGTAGCCGTCCTGAAGCGGGACGGTGCCGTTCTCGAGCACCTCGATCGGCCGGCCGAAGTCGGCGGCGGCGACGGATGCCAGGTGGTCGCGGAGGCGGGTCGCCCGATCAGCCCGCACGGCCAGCACCTCCGTCGTCGACGGCTCCCGGTCCTGCTCCAGGCCCGGCCACGGGAAGTCGACGGAGCCAGAGTTCGGCAGGCCCATGGCGTGGAACCCGTCGCCGAGGATCGGGGCGGTGAACCACTTGTCCATGGCGAAGACGAGGTGGCGCAGCGTCTGCACGAAGCTCCACTCCCCGTCGACCGATCGGTGGAGCGCCTCGTCCGGCAGGGCCTGGGCCCGGCCGACCGCCTTCGCCCACTCGGCCTCGAGCGTCGCCCACGTGGCCCGCATGTCCTCGGGGGTCGTGGGACGGAGCATCCCCCGAACCGGGTGCCACGGGTCTCGTTCGTTCACGAAGTCCGTGATGTCGACCCCGTTGATCACGACCCGCTCGACCAGCGCGTCGACCTCGACATCGACCAGCCAGGCGTGGCTGATCCTGACGCCGGTCAGGTTGACGTCGCGGAACGTGGCCCCGGTCAGGTCGGCGCCCCAGAACTCCGCTCCGGCCAGGTCCCCTTCGAACTCCTGCGGCATGCCGCCTCCTCGCGCTCGCCATCGTGGGCGGGAGCAGTTTCCCAGGTTGGCAACGGCGCTCCGTCACGGCGCTGGTCGAGGCGCTCGACGCGGCCGGCGGGAGGGTGGAGACTCGCGGCCATGGGGCAGCCGGCACGAGCGAGGCGGCGGGTGTTGATCGACGACGCCCGGCACAACGGGATGTACCTGCGGACGACGTGGCACCCGGAGGCGGACCAGTTCGTCATCAGCACGTGGACCGACGAGCTCTGCACCGGGGCCGTGCGGGTGCCCGCCGCCGGCGCGGCCGAGCTGATCTGCCT
>JACDCH010000297.1 GCA_013694495.1 Acidimicrobiia bacterium
GCCGAGGACCGCAACGACCGAGCGCAGCGAGTGACGGCGAAGAACCGCCGGAGGCGCTGGGGGTCTGGGGGCGGAGCCCCCAGGCATCGGCCGCAGGGCGACGAAGTCGGCCGAGGACCGCAACGACCGAGCGCAGCGAGGGCCACAACACTCGCCGGAACGGAGCGAAGCGAGTGACGGCGAAGAACTCGCCGGAACGGAGCGAAGCGAGTGACGGCGAAGTATCAGTCCAGCGTGACGAGGCCGCCGAGGTCGCCGTCGGGGGACGCGGTCAGCACGAGCGGGCCGACCTCGGTGCCGTCGTCCTGGTAGGCGGTGGTCGGCGACGTGTCGAGCACGACGTGGTAGCCGGCCTCTGACAGCGGCGACGCGGTGGCATCGGCGTGGGCGCCGGTGCAGGGCGGATCGGCGGGGCAGCCCTCCACCTTCGTCGTCGGGCCGGTGGCGCCGTAGGAGACGAGGGCCGCATGGCCGCCGAGCTTGAACCGCACCGCCTTCAGCATCGACACCGGGACCCCGTGCGGGCAGGCGAGGACGTCCTGGTCGGTGAGGACGCGCATCACGCCTCGACGATCGTCTGGAACGTGGCGAACACCGGCGGGCCGGTGGGGAGCCCGACGAAGGTGACGCAGGTGCCCGGCGTGTCGGACGTGAGCACCGGCCGGTCGTCGATCGTGAGCACCGGGTGCCCCGGCACGATCCACTCGATCCGCGAGCACGGGTCGCCACTGCTGCCCGTGCAGCCCTCGATGGACGACTGGTCCTCGCTGGAGACGACGTCGCTGCCCTGGATCTCGAGGCGGGCGCGGCCGCCGGGGAGGAAGCGCACAACCCCGCCGTGCGGGCAGCGGATCGACGCCTCGCGGGTGACCACGTAGCCCACGGCTGCTACCGCCCGCGGTAGGTGGCCTTGCCGGCGGCGGCGTCCTTGTTGAGCCGCTTCGAGAGGTGGAGCCCCTCGAGCACGAACTCGACCGCGCTGGCGATGGCGGCCGGGGACTCGTCGCCACCGGTGAGCTCGAGCACCGGCTCACGCAGCGCGGGTATGCGCTCGACGAGGGCGGCCTCGGTGGCCGCGGTGACGTCCTCGCCGGTGTGCACGACCTCGCCGCCCTCGAACGCCTCGAGCACGGGCCGCAGCCGGTCGATCGGGAGGCGGTCGCGGAAGACGGTGAGGACGGCGGCCCGCAGCAGGTGCTCGACCACTTGGCCGTCGCGGCCCTCGTCGACGCTCTCGATCTCGATCTTGCCCTGGGTCGACGACGCCAGCGCCTCGAGGTCGATGATGCGGGGAACGACGTCGGTTTCGCCGAGGCGCAGGGCCCGGCGGGCGGCGTTGGCCACCAGCGTCTCCTGGTTGGCGACGGTGAGGCGCACCGACACGCCGGAACGCTGGTTGACGTGCGGGCTCTGGCGGGCGAGGTGCGACAGCGTGGCCACGACGTCGGCGAGGAACGGGGGCACCGACACACGCAGGCCGGGCACCGCGAACGGCGTCGACTCCTGTTCGGCGATGGCCACCTCGGTCTCGACGTCGAGCGGGTAGTGCGTGCGGATCTGCGAGCCGAAGCGGTCCTTCAGCGGCGTGATGATCCGGCCCCGGTTCGTGTAGTCCTCCGGGTTGGCCGAGGCGACGAGGTAGATGTCGAGCGGGAGGCGGACCTTGTAGCCCCGCACCTGCACGTCGCGCTCCTCGAGCACGTTCAGGAGGCCGACCTGGATGCGCTCGGCGAGGTCGGGCAGCTCGTTGATGGCGAAGATGCCGCGGTTCGTGCGGGGGACGAGGCCGTAGTGCAGCGTGAGCTCGTCGGACAGGTAGCGGCCCTCGGCGACCTTGATCGGGTCGACCTCGCCGATGAGGTCGGCGATGGAGGTGTCGGGGGTGGCGAGCTTCTCGCCGAAGCGCTGGTCCTGCCCGATCCAGCTGATCGGCGTGGCGTCGCCGTGCTCGGCGATGGCCGCCCGGGCGTGGGCCGACACCGGGTTGAACGGGTCGTCGTTGATCTCGGAGCCGAAGACGATGGGGAGGGCCTCGTCGAGCAGGCCGACGAGGGCCCGGATCATGCGGGTCTTCGCCTGGCCCCGCTCGCCCAGGAAGATGACGTCGTGACCGGCCAGGAGGGCGTTCTCGAGCTGCGGCAGGACGGTGTCCTCGTAGCCGAGGACGCCGGGGAACATGGGCTCGCCGGCGACGATGCGGGCCACTGCGTTGCGCCGCAGTTCCTCCTTGACGGGCACGGACTCCCAGCCCGATTCGCGCAGCTCGCCCAGGGTCGCGGGGCGAGGGATTCCAGAGGACGGCATCGGGCCAACCTACCGTTCCGGTCGTGCGCAAGGTCTCGGCACCCGCCCTCTTCCTCATCGGCCTCCTCGTGGTCGGGGCGGTGGGCGGCGCGACGTACGCCGTGGCCACCGTGGCCGGCGTCGGCGACGACGACGTGTCGACCCCCGGGTCCGTCGCGGCGCCCGGCACCGACGGCACGACGCCCACCACCGAGGGGCGCCCGCTGTCCACGACACAGGTGGAGGTGACCGGCACCGCCACCGGCGTCGCCGTCGAGAACGTGCGCATGGACCCGATCCCGCTGCCCCTCACGATCGTCACCCCCGAGCGGGGCCAGGGGGGCGCCCGCTTCGAGGACGTGCTGGTCGACGGCGAACCCGCCACGCTGGCCTGGGACGCCGGCCGCCCCCTCCAGCTGAACGCGGCCGGCGGGTCGCTCGTGGTCGGGCTGGTGAACCTGTACCTGGCGCCGGGCGCGGCGACGGTGGGCTTCCCGGACCAGGGCGTGCACGGCTTCGCCCCGGGTGCCTACCGGGTCGACACGCCGGTGGCGCTGTCCCGGGGCAGCGGGCTCGGCCAGCCGCGCGACGCGGTGGACTACGAGGCGACGGAGGAGTCGACGGTGTCGTTCAGCGGCGGCGCCTCCACCCCGGTCGAGGTGGCGGGGCAGGTGCTGGAGGGCCCCGGCCGGGTCGTGCTCACCGGCACGTTCACCGTCCGCCGCCCGGAGGGCTCGATCGAGGCGACCACCGTGGAGCTCGCCGACGGCCCCTTCGAGCTCACCGCCACACCCCTCCCCGACGGCTCCGGCTGGGCGATCACCGCCCTGCTCCAAGGCGAGGTCACCGTCACCTGAAGGCCGGGCCGGCTGGCGGCAACCGGAGCACCTCGTCCGCCGCAAGGGTGGTGCGCACGACCCGGTGGGAGCGGGCGTGGCGCACCGCCCCGACGGAACGCACCAACCGCTGCCGCAAGGCGGGAGCGCACGACCCGGTCAGAGCGGACGTGGCGCACCACCCCGACCGAGCAGGCCTGCGCGTGCGGCGGCTGGCCTCGACCTTCAGTGACCCATGCCGAGGCCGCCGTCGACGTTGAGGACGGTGCCGGTGATGTAGGCGGCGGCGTCGCTGGCGAGGAAGGCGACGGCGGCGGCGACCTCGTCGGCGGCGGCGAAGCGGCCGAGCGGGATCTGGGCGAGCACGTCGGCCCGGCGGGCCTCGGGGAGCTCGGCGGTCATGTCGGTCTCGATGAAGCCGGGGGCGACCACGTTCGCCGTGATCGAGCGGCTGCCGACCTCACGCGCCAGCGACCGGGCCAGCCCGACGAGGCCGGCCTTCGAGGCGGCGTAGTTGACCTGTCCGCCCGAGCCGGCGAGGCCCACCACCGAACCGACGAGGACGATGCGGCCGGCGCGGGCCCGGACCATGCCCTTCAGGCAGCGCCGCACGACCCGGAACGTCCCCACCAGGTTGGCGTTGACGACCGACTCGAAGTCGTCGTCCTTCATCGTCATGGCGAGCCCGTCGCGGGTGGTGCCGGCGTTGGCCACGAGGATGCCGACGGGCCCGAGGCGCTCCTCCACCTCGTTGACGGCGGCGTCGACCTCGGCGGCGACGGTCTGGTCGCAGCGCACGGTGGTGAAGCCGTCGACCTCACCCGACCGTGAGGTGACGGCCACGCGATGGCCGGCGGCGGCGAGGGCGTGGGCGCAGGCGAGGCCGATGCCCCGGTTGCCGCCCGTGACGAGGGCGACGCGCCCCGCGGGAGGTTCGGCTTCGTCGGCGGGCACCGCCGAGAAGGTAGGAGCTACGAGGTCAGGCCGCTTGCGAGGACGTCGCGTCGCGATGCCCGGCCACGAGCTCGACGGCCCGCTCGGCATGCACCACCGCGCCGGCCCCGGCCACCCAGTGGGCGCCCTCGTGCCACGCCGTCGGCGGCCCCGGTCGCTCCGCTGCCTGCTCGACCGATCGCCGTCCCCAACGCATGGGGCGAAGATGGCAGAACCGCCGGCGCGATCCGAGGGCGAAACACGCGACATCACGTTCCAAATCGGTTACGGCCGTGACGGCGGTCACTACCCTCCGCCGCTTGGACCTCGGGGGCGAGTGGCGGGCGGCGGTCGCCGACGAGGGCCTCCGCCGGGCCTTCCTCGAGCCCGGCTTCGACGACGGGTCGTGGGCGCCGATCACGGTGCCCGGCCACTGGCGGCGCACCGACGCCTTCGCCGACAGCGACGGCCCCGTCCTGCACCGCCGCTCGTTCGAGCACGCCCCACCCGCGCCGGACCGGCGCTCGTGGCTGGTGCTCGACGGGCTCTTCTACCAGGGCGACGTGTGGCTCGACGGCACCTACGTGGGCGACACCGAGGGCTACTTCGCCCCCCACACGTTCGAGGTCACGGCCCCGCTGGCGGCGGGCGCCGAGCACCTGCTGGCCGTCGAGGTCACCTGCGCGCCGCAGCCCGACAAGGGGGCGAAGCGCAACCTCACGGGCGTCTTCCAGCACTGGGACTGCCTCGACGACACGTGGAACCCGGGCGGGATCTGGCGCCCGGTGCGCATCGAGCAGACCGGCCCCGTTCGCATCCGCGACCTGCGCGTGCTGTGCCGCGAGGCGAACGCCGAGCGGGCGGTGGTGGTGCTGCGGGCGAACCTCGACGCGGCCGAGCCGCTGTCGGTCGAGGTCCGGTCGTCGATCGGCGCGGTCGACCACGCCCTGACCCGACCGCTGGCCGCCGGCGAGAACCACGTCGAGTGGACGATCACCGTCGAGCGGCCGGCGCTGTGGTGGCCGTGGGCGCTCGGCGACCAACCCCTGCACGACGTGGTCGTCGAGGTCGCCGCCACCGACCGGCCCGACGAGGTGAGCCACCGCCGCAGGTTGCGCACCGGCCTCCGCCAGGTGGAGCTCCGCGACTGGATCTGCTCGGTCAACGGCGAGCGACTGTTCCTGAAGGGCTCGAACATGGGCCCGACCCGCCACGCCCTGGCCGACGCCACGCCGGCCGAGCTGGCCACCGACGTCGAGCTGGCCAAGCGGGTGGGGCTCGACCTGCTCCGCATCCACGCCCACGTCACCCGGCCCGAGCTCTACGAGGCGGCCGACGAGGCCGGCCTGCTCCTGTGGCAGGACCTGCCGCTGCAGTGGGGTTACGCCCGTCAGGTGCGCAAGCAGGCCGTGCGCCAGGCCGGTGCCGCCGTCCGCCTCCTCGGCCACCACCCGTCGGTCGCCATCTGGTGCGGCCACAACGAGCCCATCGCCATCGACACCACCGACGTCGGCGATGACGTGTGGCAGCTGGCCCGGACCGGCGCCCGCTTCCTCGCAGCCATGGAGCTGCCGACCTGGAACCGGTCCGTGCTCGACCGCTCCATCGCCCGCGAGCTGCGCCGCGCCGACGGCAGCCGGCCGGTGATCCCGCACTCCGGCGTGTGGCCCCACCTCCCCCAGCTCGACGGGACCGACACCCACATCTACTTCGGCTGGTACCACGGCGACGAGCGGGACCTGCCGCGCTTCCTCGCCGCCGTCCCTCGCCTGGCCCGCTTCGTCACCGAGTTCGGCGCCCAGTCGATCCCCGAGGAAGCCTCGTTCTGCGAGCCCGAGCGCTGGCCGGACCTCGACTGGGAGCGGCTGGCGGCGCGGCACAAGCTGCAGAAGTCGAACTTCGACAAGCACGTGCCCCCGGCCGACCACGCCACCTTCGACGGGTGGCGAAAGGCGACCCAGGCGTACCAGGGCCGGCTGGTCAAGCGGCACATCGAGGAGCTGCGCCGGCTGAAGTACCGACCCACGGGGGGCTTCGCCCAGTTCTCCTTCGCCGACGCCGCACCGCTCGTGAGCTGGGCGGTGCTGGGTCACGACCGGGCCGAGAAGTCGTCGTTCGCTGCGCTGCGGGCCGCCTGCCAGCCGGTGATCGTGGTGGCCGACCGGCTGCCGGCGGCGCTCCGACCCGGCCAGGTGGTCGCCCTCGACCTGCACGTGGTGTCCGACCTGCGCGTGCCGCTGGCCGACCTCGTCTGCACCGCCACGGCGTCGTGGCCGGGTGGGTCGCGGCGCTGGCGGTTCGCCGGCGACGTCGGCCCCGACGGCTGCGAGCGGGTGGGCACCATCGAGCTCGAGGCCCCGGACGTCGCCGGCGAGCTCGTCCTCGACCTCGAGGTCACCGCGGCGGCGGGCGTCCTCCCCCACGCCGTCCGCAACCGCGACGGGACGACGGTCGCCGCCCCTCGTGATCGTTTGAACGTGTGGTGACGCACAGGTCACCTACTGGTCAGATTGCGGCCATCCTCAGTTCGTATCGCCCGGTTGCCTGGACCGAAGTGACCCCGGAGTAGCTTCCGCCACCGGTCGAGCCATGGATGAGGAGGACCCCGTGGCGGCAACGCAACAGGACCTGTCGAGCGCGCCGACACCCGTCGTGAACGGGCGCACGAAGCGTCGATCGCGGTGGCCGCTCGAGTTCTACCGATCGGGCATCGGCAAGAAGTGGGTCATGGCGGTGAGCGGCGTGATGCTGCTCGGCTACGTGCTGTTCCACATGCTCGGCAACCTCAAGGTGTACTTCGGCGCCGAGGACCTGAACCACTACGGCGAGTGGCTCCGGGAGCTGCTCGTGCCGTTCTTCCCCCGCACGGTGACGCTGTGGCTGCTGCGGATCGGCCTGACCGCCGCCTTCTTCCTGCACATCCACGCCGCCTACTCGCTGACCCGCATGAACCGCCGGGCCACGCCCGAGCGCTACGCCGGCGGCCGCGACTACGTGGCCGCCAACTTCGCCAGCCGCTCGATGCGCTGGACGGGGATCATCGTCGGGCTCTACGTGCTCTTCCACCTGGCCGACCTCACGTGGGGCACGGCCAACCCCGGCTACGTCAGGGGCGACACCTACAACAACCTCGTCAACAGCTTCGAGCGCTGGCCCGTGGCGATCATCTACATCGTCGCCAACCTCGCCCTGGGCATCCACATCTTCCACGGCACGTGGTCGCTGTTCCAGAGCCTCGGGCTCAACAACCCCCGCTTCAACGAGTGGCGAACGACGTTCGCCCGGGGCTTCGCCGCCCTCGTCACCGTGGGCAACCTCACGTTCCCCGTCTCGGTCCTGGCCGGCGTGATCGAGGAGGAGCCGAGGGTGCGCGAGCAGGTGCAGTGCGAGACCGGCGTGGCGCCCCCCGATCTCGACTGCGCCGCGTTCGAGGATGTCGAAGGATGAGCGACGTCCAGCTCGACCCGCGGGTCCCGGCCGGCCCCATCCAGGAGAAGTGGGACCAGCACAAGTTCGACATGAAGCTGGTGGCGCCGCACAACCGCCGCCGCTTCAAGGTGATCGTCGTCGGCACCGGCCTGGCCGGCGGGGCGGCGGCGGCCACGCTCGGCGAGCTCGGCTACGACGTCCACGCCTTCACGTTCCACGACTCGCCCCGTCGGGCCCACTCGATCGCGGCCCAGGGCGGCATCAACGCGGCGAAGAACTACAAGGGCGACGGCGACTCGATCTACCGCCTCTTCTACGACACCGTGAAGGGCGGCGACTTCCGAGCCCGTGAGGCCAACGTCTACCGCCTCGCCCAGGTGTCGGTCGACATCATCGACCAGTGCGTGGCCCAGGGCGTGCCCTTCGCCCGCGAGTACGGCGGCCTGCTCGACAACCGCAGCTTCGGCGGGTCCCAGGTGTCGCGCACGTTCTACGCGCGGGGCCAGACCGGCCAGCAGCTCCTGCTCGGCGCCTACCAGGCCCTGGCCCAGCAGATCGGCAAGGGGGCGGTCACGACCCATCCCCGCACGGAGATGCTCGACGTCGTCGTCAAGGACGGCCGGGCGGTCGGGATCGTCACCCGCAACCTCCACACCGGCGCCATCGAGAGCCACTCGGCCCACGCCGTGGTCTTGGCGACCGGCGGCTACGGCAACGTCTTCTACCTCTCGACCAACGCCAAGGCGTGCAACGTCACGGCGGCGTGGCGGGCCCACAAGAAGGGCGCGCTGTTCGCCAACCCGTGCTTCACGCAGATCCACCCCACGTGCATCCCGGCCAGCGACGACTTCCAGTCGAAGCTCACGCTGATGTCGGAGTCGCTGCGCAACGACGGGCGGGTGTGGATCCCCGAGAAGATGGACGACACCCGGGCCCCGGCCGACATCCCCGAGGCCGAGCGCGACTACCTCCTCGAGCGGCGCTACCCGGCGTTCGGCAACCTCGTGCCCCGCGACATCGCGTCGCGCGCCATCAAGCTCGAGGTCGACGCCGGGCGCGGCGTCGGGCCGTTGAAGAACGGCGTGTACCTCGACTTCGGCGCCTCGGTCGACCGCCTCGGCGGCGACGTGATCCGGGCCCGCTACGACAACCTCTTCGAGATGTACGAGCGCATCACCGACGAGAACCCGTACGGGCAACCGATGCGCATCTACCCGGCCGTCCACTACACGATGGGCGGGCTCTGGGTGGACTACGAGCTGCAGACCAACGTGCCCGGCCTGTTCTGCGCCGGCGAGGCCAACTTCAGCGACCACGGGGCCAACCGGCTCGGCGCGTCGGCGCTCATGCAGGGCCTCTCCGACGGCTACTTCGTGCTGCCCTACACGGTGCCGAACTACCTGGCGCCGCTCCTCGGCGAGGCCGTCGTCCCGACCGACGATCGCGCCTTCGTCGAGGCCGAGCGCAGCGTGCGCCAGCAGACCGAGCGCTTCCTGTCGATCGGCGGCACGAAGACCGTCGACCACTTCCACCGCGAGCTCGGCCGGATCATGTGGGACAACTGCGGCATGGCCCGCTCGGAGGCCAGCCTCGAGAAGGCGATCTCGGAGATCCCCGCCCTCGAGGAGGAGTTCTGGAAGGACCTCCGGGTGCTCGGCTCCGCCGAGGACCTCAACCAGGGGCTCGAGAAGGCGGGCCGCGTCGCCGACTTCTTCGAGCTCGGCCTGCTCATGTGCAAGGACGCCCTCCACCGCGAGGAGAGCTGCGGCGGCCACTTCCGGCTCGAGCACCAGACCGAGGAGGGCGAGGCCCGGCGCAACGACGACGACTTCGCCTACGCCGCGGCATGGGGGTGGACGGGCAAGGGCCAGGAGCCCGCGCTGCACAAGGAGCCCCTCGAGTTCGAGCACGTCCACCTCGCCCAGCGGTCCTACAAGTAGGGAACGATGTCCAAGACCCTGAACCTGACCCTCAAGGTGTGGCGCCAGGCCCGGGCCGCCAGCCCCGGCGCCCTCGAGATCTACGACGTGCGGGACATCAGCGAGGACATGTCGTTCCTCGAGATGCTCGACATCCTCAACGACCGCCTCTCGGGCGAGGGCAAGGAGCCGATCGCCTTCGAGCACGACTGCCGCGAGGGGATCTGCGGCTCGTGCGGGATGATGATCAACGGCCAGGCCCACGGTCCTCAGCGGGGCACGGCCACCTGCCAGCTGCACATGCGGAAGTTCGCCGACGGCGACACGATCGTCGTCGAGCCGTGGCGGGCGGCGGCCTTCCCGGTGGTGAAGGACCTCGTGGTCAACCGCTCGTCCCTCGACCGCATCGTCGAGGCCGGCGGGTACATCACCGTCAGTGCCGGCGCCGCCCCCGAGGCCAACCTCACGCCGGTGCCGAAGGACGCCTCCGACGCCGCCTTCGACGCCGCCGCCTGCATCGGCTGCGGGGCCTGCGTCGCCGCCTGCCCCAATTCGGCCGGCCAGCTCTTCACCGCGGCGAAGCTCATGCACCTCAACCTCCTGCCCCAGGGCCAGCCCGAGCGCTGGCAGCGGGCCGAGAACATGGTCGACACCATGGAGGAGTACTTCGGGTCCTGCACCAACCACGGTGAGTGCGAGGAGGCGTGCCCGAAGTCGATCTCGATCGACTACATCGCGCTGATGAACAAGGACTACATCAAGGCGAAGCGCAAGAACCGCAAGCTCTCCGGCCAGCGATAGCCGCTTCGGCCGCCGCAAGCGGCCAGCGCGCCGACAGGCTGCAGGCGGCGCTCAGGCGCGGGCCGCGACCGTGAGGTCGACGGTTTGCACGAGCACGTGGTCGTCGGCCGCCAGGCGCGACGCGGTGAGCTCCCGCCACCGGAACAGCACGTCGGGTTGCTCGTCGAGGGCGACGAGCAGCTGGCGGCCGCCGTGGCTGCGGCACCAGGCCTCGTAGTGCTCGATGCCGCCGAACGTGAAGCGCTCCTCGACGGTCGTGGTCACCGCGTCGTGGAACCCGGCCGCGGCCAGCGCCTCGCGCAGGCCGGTGGCCAGCAGGAGCGGGGAGCGCGACAGCGGCGGCGGCGGCAGCCCCAGCTCCTGGATCACGTCGGGGAACCACCGGAAGCCGCCCATGCCCGACGTGAACGTCGATGCTGCGAACCGGCCGCCCGGCCGCAGCACGCGGTG
>JACDCH010000298.1 GCA_013694495.1 Acidimicrobiia bacterium
GCCGAGGACCGCAACGACCGAGCGCAGCGAGGGCAAACAAGCTCGCCGGAACGGAGCGAAGCGAGTGACGGCGAAACTCAGCCGGGGGTCTGGGGGCGGAGCCCCCCAGGCATCGGCCGCAGGGCGACGAAGTCGGCCGAGGACCGCAACGACCGAGCGCAGCGAGGGCCACAACACTCGCCGGAACGGAGCGAAGCGAGTGACGGCGAAGACTCATCAGATGCGGAGGGTGGCGATGACGCCGTAGTGGTCGCTGCCGACGATGCCGTCGACCGGCTCGGTGCCCACGACCTCGCAGTCGAGGACCTGGCCCCGGCCGCCGCCCTTGGGCCACCCGGCGAACACGTAGTCGATGCGGCGGTTCGGCTCGAGGTCGAGCAGGGCGAAGGGGTTCGAGTTCGACCACGTGTGCCCGGGGCCGCCGTCGCCGGCCGCCTCCCACGCGTCGTGGAACACGAGCTTGGGCTCGGGCACGGCGGCCCGGCCGGTGAGCATCCGCACCTCGTCGCTGTCGGGCAGGGCGTTGAAGTCGCCGGCCAGGACGGGTGGGTAGCTGCGAGGCGGCGAGCCGGCGATGAACGCGCAGATGGCCCGCACCTGCTCCTGTCGGATAGCGCTCTGGTCGAAGCGCCAGTTGAGGTGGGTGGAGAACACCTGCAGCGGCCCGTGGGGCGAGTCGATGTCGGCCCGGAAGCAGGTGCGCAGCTCCTCGGCGTCGTCGAGGCCGGGCAGCGGCAGCGACTCGCCGCCGGTGATCGGCCAACGGGACACGACGGCGTTGCCGAAGCCGACCTCGTCGAGCACGAGCCGGTGGGTCCCCCGGTGCTCGAAGCCGAGGGCGTCACCGATGCGACGGGCCGACGAGTCGCCGCCGTGGCCGTCCGGGCCGTCGGCGCCGGGCTCGATCCACACCTCCTGCAGGCAGGCGATGTCGGGGTCGAGGCGCCGCACCGTCTCGACGATGGCAGGTAGCCGCTCCTCCCACGGGCCGAACTGCCACCAGAGGTTCCAGGTCAGCACGCGCAGGCGCCCGCCGGCCAGGGGCCCGTAAGAGGTGGTGGTTCCGGGGTCGAGGTGGGGGGCGGGCACGGCCGGTAGCATTGCCCATCCCCCTACCGGGGGGTTGCTGCGCTCCTGCACCCGGCTCCTGCACCCCTCAGCACCACACCATTCGTTGACGACCCACCCCGACCTCAAGTCCGAACAGGCGTACATCGACCACGCCTACGACTGCCTCGAAGCGGCGCGCGGCGCGGCGGCGAAGTTGGAGTCGATGGTCGAGGTCGGCCGGGGCGGCACCGAGCAGGCCCGCTTCGAGCGCGACGTCATCTGGGACACGATGCTCCACCGGCTGAAGGAGCTCGACCTCGGCGACGCGTCGCTGGTGTTCGGCCGCATCGACACCGCGGCCCACGGCCGCCCGAGCGACGCCTGGTACATCGGCCGGGTCGCGGTGTCCGACTCCGAGCGCGACGTGGTCGTCGTCGACTGGCGGGCGCCGGTGGCCGAGCCCTTCTACCGCGCCACCGGGCGCGAGCCGATGGGCCTCGTCCGCCGCCGCCACTTCGCCACGCGGGGGCGCCGGCTGCTCGGCATCGAGGACGAGCTGTTCGGCGAAGCGATCGCCCTGCTGGCCGGGGGCGACGGCGCCGGCGACGGCGACCGCACCGGGCGCATCACCGGCCACGGCGCCCTCATCGCCGCCCTCGAGACCACCCGCACCGGCCACCTCAGCGACATCGTCGCCACCATCCAGGGCGAGCAGGACGAGATCATCCGCTCCGAGCTGCCCGGCATCCTCGTCGTGCAGGGCGGCCCCGGCACCGGCAAGACCGTCGTCGCCCTCCACCGCGCCGCCTACCTGCTCTACACGCACCGCTTCCCGCTCGAGGGCCAGGGCGTGCTGGTCATCGGGCCCAACCGCTTGTTCCTGGGCTACATCGAGCAGGTGCTGCCCAGCTTGGGCGAGGCCGGCGTCGAGCTCGCCGTGCTGGCCGACCTCCTCACCGAGACGCCCGCCCTGCGCGGCTACGACGCCGCCACCACCGCCCGCATCAAGGGCGACCGGCGCATGGTCGAGGTCCTGGCCAAGGCCGTGCGCGACCGCCGCCGCCCGCTGAGCGACGACTTCGAGATCGGTTTCGGCGTGCAGGTGCTGCGGGTCACGGCCGAGCGCACCGGACGGATCGTGGCCGACGCCCGGCGCCGGGCCCGCACCCACAACGGCGCCCGCAAGTTCGTGGAGGCCGGCTTCTTCGAGGCCCTGGTCGCCAGCGCCCACCACGAGGTCGAGCTGGCCGACGTGGGCGACCGGCTGCGCTCCGACCCTCGCGTGCGCGAGGCGTTCGAGCGCATGTGGCCGGTGCTCACCCCGGCCCAGTTCCTCAACGACCTGTACGGGTCGAAGGCCCTGCTGCGCCTGGCGGCCGGTAGTCGGCTGAGCCCCGAGGAGATCGACGCGCTGCACCGGCCCCGGGCCGCCAACGGCGCCGAGCCCGTGTTCACCAACGACGACGTGCCGCTGCTCGACGAAGCCCGCTGGCTGCTCGGCTCCCGGCCCCGGCGCAAGGTCAACGGCCAGCCCACGGGCGACGACGACGCCCGCACCTACGGCCACATCATCGTCGACGAGGCGCAGGACCTCTCGCCGATGCAGCTGCGGATGCTCGGGCGGCGCTCGCTGAACGGCTCGATGACGATCGTCGGCGACATCGCCCAGGCCACCGGGGCGTGGGCCCACGCCAACTGGGAGGAGATCCTCGAGCGGCTCCCAACGGAGCGGCGGGCCCCGCGCCGGGCCGAGCTCACCATCGGCTACCGCATCCCGTCGCCCAACATGGACCTCGCCGCCCGGGTGCTGGCCTACGCCGCCCCCGACCTGCAGCCGCCGTCGTCGGTGCGCCAGGACGGCCCGCCGCCCCGCTTCGTGCG
>JACDCH010000300.1 GCA_013694495.1 Acidimicrobiia bacterium
AGGCAGAGGTCCATGGCGTCGGCGCCCTGGCGCTTGCCGAACGCGCCGGCCCACGCGGCGCGGAAGCGCTCGTAGTCGGCCCGCCGGCACAGCGCGCACGGGCGGTGCCCGGCGGCCAGAGCGACGGCCTCGTCGTCGAAGAACAGCGCCGTCCACCGCCCCTCGGCCCACTGCTCGTGGTGCCAGCCCTTGAACGCCAGCACGCACGTGATCCAGCGGCGCCCGTTCCAGGGCCGCACGATGCGGCGGTCGCGGTGCAGGCAGCCCCGGTTCCCGAGGAACGTGCCCCGCCGGGCGATCGCCTCGATCTGCCCGAGGGGGGTGACGCGGTTCTGGGCGCTCACAGCGTGCGGGACACCACCTCGGCGAGCTCGGCGGCGAGCGCGTTGGGCCAGCCGAACCAGGGCCGGGTCAGCCGGGCGGGGCGGCCGGCGTCGACGCTCTCGACGAGCCGCCGCTCCGGCAAGTGCTCGGCCAGCGCCACCAGCCGCTCGAGCGCGGCGCGCGCCTCGCCGGCGTCCGGCGCGCTGAGCCCCTCAACGGCGACCGCCATCGGCCACACCCGCCCCCGGCCGGTGTGGGGCGAGCCGATCCCGCGCACGACCGAGCCGTCGACCCACCACGGGTTGCGGGGGGAGAGCACGGCGGCGCGGGTGGCGACGACGACCGGGTCGTCGTGCCCGCGCCAGCCGAGGTACGGCAGGGAGAGGAGCGACGGCACGTTGGCGTCGTCCATGAACAGCCGCCCGCCGGCGCCGTCGACCTCGTAGGCCAGCACGTCGTCGTCGCCGACCGCCTCGCGCCCGATGGCGTCGTCGACGGTGTCGGCCAGGGCAGCGAGCTCGCCGACGAGGTCGGCGTCGTCCCACACGTCCGACGCGACCCGGCCCAGCCCCCGCAGCGCGACGACGAGGTGGGCGTTGCCGGGGATGTGGAAGCCGAGGTGGCACGGGTCGTCGCTGGGGCGGAACGCCGAGCGCACCAGCCCGCAGGGCGAAACCCGCGGGCCGCGGCCGCCGCGCGGCAGCGTCGCGAAGGGACGGCGGAACGAGTAGCGCGAGCGGGCGTCAGGATCCTGCTCGTCGTGGAGGAGGCCGAGGATCGTGTCGACCACCGCTCGGGCCTCGGCGCCGAGCGGGGCAGCGTCGCCGGTGGCGTCCCACCACCGCACCCAGAGGTCCACCGAGTAGGCGACCGAGTCGAGCTCCCACTTTCGCTCCCACACGAGGCGGTGCGGGCGGGGGCGGTCGAAGCGGTGGTGGGTGGTCTCGCCCCGGGTGAAGCTGTTGGCGTAGGGGTCGAGGGCGAGGCAGGTGACCTGACGGCGGATGAGCCCGGCGACGACCGCGGCGAACGGGCCGTCCGGCTCCTCCTCCACCACCGGCCAGAGGCCCCGCACCTGGGCCGAGCTGTCCCGCAGCCACATGGCCGGGATGTCGCCGGTGATGAGGTGGATGCCGCCCTCGTCGAGGCGGACCACCTGGCCTCGGGTCGCGCTCGCGACCCAGGTGCGGTAGCAACTGGCCGCCTCGGGCCAGCCGGCGAGTCGCTCGGCCACCCGCTCGACGTGGCGCACCACGTCGGGCAGGGCCGCCACCTCGATGCGCTCGTCCGCCACCCGCCAGACCGTAGGGCGGCCGCCCGAGCGCGGGTGGCGACATCGGGTGTGCCACCATGGCCGCAGCGCCACGGCCATCCGGCTCCGGTGCGGTCGAGTGCGACGCACCTGCGTGCGAGGTTCCTGCTCCCCTCGTGGGGTCTGGCCAGAGCATCACCGGCCACCCCCCCCCCGACAGCAGAAAGAACCACTCGTGCCCACGAACACCTCGCGCCCCGACCGTCGACGCGCCGCGCCGCCCCACCGCGCCGCCCCTACCGCCCGCCCCGCGCCGGCCCCGGCCGCGTCGCGGACCGCAACCGCTACCGCACCCGACGACCGCAGCTTCGCCGACCTCGGCGTGCCCGCCCGCCTCATCACCGCCCTGGCCGACGACGGCATCACGGCCCCGTTCCCGATCCAGTCGGCCACCCTGCCCGACTCGCTCGCCGGCCGCGACGTCCTCGGCCGGGGGCGCACCGGCAGCGGCAAGACCGTCGCCTTCGCCGTGCCCCTCGTCGTCGGCCTCGTCCGGAGCGGCCGCCGCACCCGGCCCTCCCACCCGCGGGCCCTCGTCCTGTTGCCCACCCGCGAGCTCGCCTCGCAGGTGGCCGACGTGCTGCGCCCGCTGGCCGCCACGTGCCGCCTGTCCGTGGCGACCATCTTCGGCGGCGTCAACCAGAACCCGCAGGCCCGTGCCCTCCGTGACGGTGTCGACATCGTCGTCGCCTGCCCCGGCCGGCTCGACGACCTCATCGGCCAGCGGCTGTGTCACCTCGACGACGTCGAGGTCACCGTGCTCGACGAGGCCGACCACATGGCCGACCTCGGCTTCCTGCCGGTCGTCAAGCGGATCCTCGATCGCACCCCCGAGAAGGGCCAGCGGCTCCTGTTCTCGGCCACCCTCGACAACGGCGTCGACACGATCGTCCGCCGCTACCTGTCGAACCCTGTGACGCACTCCGTCGACGACATCGACGCCCCCGCCCCCGCCATGACCCACCACGTGCTCGAAGTGAGCGCGGCCGACAAGGCCGGCGTCGTGCGGGCGCTCGCCGCCGGCCAGGGCCGCAGCCTCCTGTTCACCCGCACGAAGCACCAGGCCAAGAAGCTGGCCAAGACGCTGACGGCCTCGGGCATCCCCGCCGTCGACCTCCACGGCAACCTGTCGCAGCCCACCCGGGAGCGGAACCTGGCGGCGTTCGCCGACGGGTCGTCCCGCGTGCTCGTGGCCACCGACATCGCGGCGCGGGGCATCCACGTCGACGACATCGCGCTGGTCGTGCACGTCGACCCGCCCCTCGAGCACAAGGCCTACCTCCACCGCTCCGGGCGCACCGCCCGGGCCGGCGCGGCGGGCGACGTCGTCACGGTGATGACCCCCGACCAGGCGGGCGACGTCCGCCTGCTGACCCGCAAGGCCGGCATCCAGCCGATCACGACCCGGGTCACGCCGAACGACGAGCGCATCGTCGCCCTGACCGGCCCGCCGGCGGCGTTCGTCGAGCCGACGCCGATCGCGGTGGTCGCGCCGCAGCGGGCGCGCTCATCGCGCC
>JACDCH010000306.1 GCA_013694495.1 Acidimicrobiia bacterium
GGGGCGCCGGGCGCCGGCGCCCTGGCTCCGATTGGTCCGTCCGGCCCCTTCAGCCGGAGCCGGCGGCGACCGAACACGCTGACATGGCTCCCCGCCGCCTCTCGCCGACCCGCGCCGCCTCGGCCGCCCTCGCCGTCCTGCTCCTGGCCCCCCTCGCCACGCTCGCCCCGCTGGCGGCGCCCGCGGCGGCGGCAACGGCGTCGATCGAGCGCACCTACGCCTCCGCCGCGCCGGCGCCCCTCGGCCGCTACCTGGCCGACAGGTACGGCCAGGCCCACAACGCCCGCTCGTCGACGGCGGTGGGCGACGTGACCGGCGACGGCGTGCTCGACCTCGTCAACGGCGCCCCCAACGGGTTCGTCTACATCTACCGGGCCACCGACGGCGTTCTCCAGCGCCAGATCGAGGTCGGCGTCGGTCCCGTGACCTCGTCGCCCACGCTGACCGACCTGAACGACGACGGGCGCCTCGACATCGTCGTCGGCCTGATGCCCACGAACGAGGCCGCCGCCCCGCTCACCATCGGAGGCTACGACGGGGCCACCGGCGCCCTGCTGTTCTCGAAGAAGACGTGCACGTTCATGCCCGGCCAGAAGCCCTGCAACGTGTTCTCGACCATCGCCGCGGCCGACGTCGACGGCAACGGCGACGAGGACATCGTGGCCACCAGCCAGGACCACTTCGTGCACGCCTGGCGCGACGACGGCTCCTACCTGCCCGGCTTCCCGGTGTTCGTCTACGACTCCGCGTGGTCGTCGCCTTCCGTGGCCGACCTCGACGGCGACGGCGGCGCCGAGATCATCGTCCTCGTCGACCTCGACAAGGGCAGCTGCGCCAACAACCCGTCGTTCGGGTGCCCGGCGGATGCCTACGGGTCGTTCATCTGGGTGCTGGAGTCCGACGGGCGGGTGTCGGACCGGCGGCTCATCCCGGGCGAGATCACGATCTCGTCGCCCGCCGTCGGCGACGTGAACGGCGACGGCGCGCCCGACATCGTCTTCACGTCCGGGAGCTTCTTCCGCTTCCAGGCCGGCGCGACCGGCGCCGACCGCCTGCTCCACGCCCTCGACCGGAACCTGGACGACCTGTTCGCCCCCCGCGCGCTGCGCAACGCCAGCCAGACGTCGCCGGCGCTGGCCGACGTCGACGGCGGTGGCGGCCAGGAGATCGTGGTCACCGACGACGAGGGCTGGCTGCGGGTCTACGACGGTGCCGGCGCGATGCGCTGGGAGCGGTGCGGCCGGATCCGCACCGACACCTGCCTGAGCGACCGCTACGGGGCGACGCCGAGCAGCGGGCTCGACGGTTCACCGGTGGCCGCCGACGTCGACGGCGACGGGGCCCAGGAGATCGTGTACGTGGGCGAGGCGACCCTGCGGGTGTACGACGGCGCCACCGGCGCGGTCGAGTACGAGCGCCTGCTGTACCTCGACCCGCTGACCATGGGCAACCAGGTCTCGACCCCGGCGATCTTCTCGATGGGGGGCCGGGCCCGCATCGCCTTCCACGTGCTGTGGGACCAGGGTCCGGTCGGGCGCGACGCCTCCGACCACGACGGTGTTTTCCTGTTCACGTCGGCCTCCGACCTCGGCCGCGCCGACTGGCCCGCCTTCCGCGGCGACCCCCGCTCCCGGCAGGGCAGCCAGGGCGTGCTGCGCACCCGCCGGTTCAGCGACATCGCCGGCAACGCCCATGCCGCCAACATCGAGCGGCTCGCCGCGCTCGGCGTCACCAGCGGGTTCCCGGACGGCACCTTCCGGCCCGACAGCCCCGTGACCCGGGCCCAGATGGCGGCCTTCCTCAAGCGGGCCTACTTCCTCGGCGACGCGGCCGGCCAGGCGTCGTTCCCGGACACCGTCGGCAACACCCACGAGGCGGCCATCCGCGACGTCGTGTTCGCCGGGGTCGCGGCGGGGACGAGCGACGGCCTCTTCCACCCCGAGCGGCCCGTGACCAGGGGCCAGATGGCCGCCTTCCTGGCCCGCGCCGAGCGACTGGCGGACGGCGGCGCCCGGGGCTTCTGCGACACCGCCGGGCACACGTTCGAGGACGAGATCCGGGCCGTCGCCGGCGCCGGCATCGCCGCCGGCGGCACCGACGGCTGCTTCCGCCCCGACGCCACCGTCACCCGCGGGCAGATGGCCACGTTCCTCGTGCGGGCGGTCGGCTGAGCGCCGGCGCCCCGAGGTGACCTGCGTCACGTAGACGCTGAGACACGAACCGTCGTATCGTCTCAACCGATGGCCGCCATCGCCGGAGGCGAGGACTCGACACGGGAGCGCATCTGCGCCGCCGCGCTCACCTGCGTCGCCCGCTGGGGGATCGCCAAGACCACCCTCGAGGACGTCGCCAAGGAGGCCGGCTGCGGCCGGGCCACCATCTACCGCACGTTCCGGGGCGGCAAGGCCGAGGTCCTCGCCGCGGTCGTCACCACCGAGTCCGACCGCTTCCGGCGGGCCGTCGACGGTGCCGTCGGCGCGGCCGGCAACGACCTCGAGGACGTGGTGGTGGCCGGCGTCGTGGCCGCGGCCCGGTTCCTCGACGGCCACACCGCTCTGCGCTTCCTCCTGGCCCATGAGCCCGACGCCGTGCTGCCCTGGGTCACGTTCCGGGGCCTGCGGCCCCTCTTCGACGCGGTCGGCCAGTACGCCCACCCACATCTGGCCCGCTTCCTCCCCGACCCCGAGCAGCGGGCTCGGGCCGTCGAGTGGCTGGCCCGGGTCGTCCTCACCTACGTCCTCAACCCCGCCGACGGCGTCGACCTCACCGACGAGGCCGACGCCCGCCACCTCCTCCGCACCTTCGTCCTTCCCGGCATCACCCCCCGAACCCAGGAGCCGTCCCATGTCCTCCACCAACGTTGAGCTCATCGGTCGCGACGACCCGAACGACCTCGAGGCGATCCTCTCGGTGGCCAACACCGACCGCGACGAGGTCATCCACTCGGTGAAGGACAACGCTGCGGCGATCTTCACGTGGGAGTACGAGAAGGGCGCCCGGCCGGCGCTCAACAAGCTCTACGAGAAGGCCAAGACCTCGCAGTGGAACGGCGAGACCGACCTGCCGTGGGACACCGAGGTCGACCAGGAGCACGTCGTGCTGGCCAACTCGCTGGCCCAGAACGGCGGGGGCGTGATGGGCGGCGACATCGACGTCACCGGCACCTCGCTCGAGTCGTGGGGCGACAAGGAGTGGCTGCGGTTCGGCGTCGAGAGCCAGAACTGGATGCTCAGCCAGTTCATGCACGGCGAGCAGGGCGCGCTGGTGTGCACGGCCAAGATCGTCGAGACCGTGCCGTGGATCGACGCCAAGTACTACGCGTCGACGCAGGTGATGGACGAGGCCCGCCACGTGGAGGTGTTCGCCAAGTACCTCGACGAGAAGCTGTCCGGCTACTACCCGGTCAACGCCCACCTGCGGATGCTGCTCGACGACATCGTCGCCGACAGCCGCTGGGACATGACGTACCTCGGCATGCAGATCATGGTCGAGGGTCTGGCCCTGGCGGCCTTCGGCTTCATGCACCAGCTCACCACCGAGCCGCTGCTGAAGCAGCTCCTCCGCTACGTGATGAGCGACGAGGCCCGCCACGTGGCCTTCGGCGTGCTCTCGCTCAAGGAGTACTACGCCGAGCTGAGCGACGCCGAGATGGCCGAGCGCCAGGAGTTCGCCTTCGAGGCCGCCGTCCGCATGCGCGACCGCTTCCTCCAGCAGGAGGTGTGGGAGCAGATGGGCATCCCGCCGAAGGAAGCCGTCACCCTCGTGATGCAGGCCCCGCAGCGCAAGCTCTTCCAGCAGATGCTGTTCTCCAAGATCGTGCCGAACTGCAAGAAGCTCGGCCTCCTCGACGCCAACGGCGGCTGGCTCCGCACCAAGTTCACCGAGCTCGAGGTCATCCAGTTCGAGGACTGGGCCGACACCGGCGAGGAGTACGAGGCCTTCGCCCTCGCCGAGGGCGAGACCACGGCGACCGCCACCGCCTGATCCCCTTCCACCCCACCAACCGGCGGCAGCTGATCGGACATCTGCCGGGCAGCCGCCGCCAGTTGTGAATGATGGGGTGGTGATCGAGGCGATCGGGTTCGACGGGGACGACACGCTCTGGCAGTCGGAGACGGCCTTCGCCATCACCCACGACCGGGTGCGGGCGCTGTTGGCCTCGCACGTGCCGCGTGACGTTCTCGACGCGCAGCTGCTCGAGACCGAGCGGCGGAACCTCGAGATCTACGGCTACGGCGTGAAGGCGTTCACGTTGTCGATGATCGAGACCGCCCTCGACCTCGCCGGCGAGGCCCTCACCGCCGCCGACGTGCGGGCGCTGCTCGACGCGGGCAAGGAGCTGCTCGCCCACCCGGTCGAGATGCTGCCGGGGGCGGAGGACGCCGTGCGCTGGGCGTCGGCCCAGGGCCTGCAGGTCGTGCTCATCACGAAGGGCGACCTGTTCCACCAGGAGTCGAAGGTCGCCCGCTCCGGCCTCGGCGAGCTCGTCGACGCGGTCGAGGTGGTGGCCGAGAAGGACGTCGCCACCTACCAGCGCGCCTTGCGCCGCAACCGCGTCGACCCCACGAACTTCGTGATGGTCGGCAACGCGCTGCGCTCCGACGCCGCCCCCGTGCTCGAGCTCGGCGGCTGGGCCGTCCACGTGCCCCACCCGCTCACGTGGGCCCTCGAGGCGGCCGACGACGAGGACGCGCTGCGGGCCAGCCCCCGCTTCCGCGAGGTCCCCTCGCTCATCGAGATACCCACGGTCATCCCGACCCTCGACCACTAACGTCGGCGCCATGGGGCATCGGTCGGACACCCGCTTCCTCGTGCTGCACGGGCTCCGGCTGAAGGGCTTCGGCGAGCCGCCCGCCATCGCCGCTGCCGTCGGCCTCGACGACAGCGCGGTGACCGAGCACCTCGCCAAGCTGGCGGCGGACGACCTCGTGCTCCACCGCGACGGTCGGCTCACCGGGTGGACGCTGACGGCCGCCGGCCGCGCCGAGCAGCAGCGCCTCGCCGCCGCCGACCTCGAAGCCAGCGGCGCCCTCGCCGACATCCGGGCCGTGTACAAGCGGTTCCTCGCCATGAACCAGGACTTCAAGGTGCTGTGCACGGACTGGCAGGTCCGCGACGGCGAGCTCTACGACCACGCCGACGACGCCTACAACACCACGATCGTCGAGCGGCTCCGCGCCATGCACACGGACGTGGTCGAGGTGCTGGGCGAGCTCGCCGGCGCCGTCGAGCGCTACGCCGAGTACCGGCCCCGGTTCGACGCTGCCGTCGAGGGCTTCGAGGGCGGCGACCTCGACCTCCTCACGAAGCCGCTCATCGACTCGTACCACACGATCTGGTTCGAGCTCCACGAGGACCTCATCACCGGCCTCGGCATCGACCGCAGCCAGGAGGGCAGCTTCTGATGGGCGGCCGCTTCGGCTCGGTCCTCACGGCGATGGTCTCGCCGTTCGATGACAGCGGCACGCTCGACCTCGACGCCGCCGCCACGATCGCCCGCTTCCTCCAGGATCAGGGCAACGACGGCCTCGTCGTGGCCGGCACCACCGGTGAGGCGTCCACCCTGAGCAGCGCCGAGAAGCTCGACCTGTGGCGGGCCGTCAGCGAGGCCGTCACCATCCCCGTGATCGCCGGCACCGGCTCGAACGACACGGCCGAGTCGGTCGAGCTCACGCGGGCGGCGGCGGGCTGCGGCGCGGCCGGCGTGCTCGTGGTCGGGCCGTACTACAACCGCCCGCCGCAGTCGGGGCTCGAGCGCCACTTCCGGGCGGTCGCCGAGGCCACCGACCTGCCCGTCGTCGTCTACGACGTGCCCGTCCGCACGGGGCGGCGCGTCGCCGCCGACGTGCTGCTGCGCCTGTTCCGCGACGTGCCGAACGTCGTCGCCTTCAAGGACGCCACCGGCGACCCGCCCAGCGCGGCCCGCCTCGTCGCCGAGCTCGGCGCCGCGGTCGAGCTGTACAGCGGGGACGACGCCATGACCCTGCCGCTGCTGGCGGTCGGGGCCGTCGGCGTCATCGGCGTCGCCACCCACTGGACGACCCCCGAGCACGTCGAGCTGTTCGCCGCCTGGGAGAAGGGCGACGCGATCGGCGCCCGTGAGGTCAACGCCCGGCTGTTGCCGTCGTTCGAGTACGAGAACAGCGAGACGTGCGTCCACGCCCAGTCGGCGAAGGCCGCGCTGCGGGTGCTCGGCCTCCCCGCCGGCGAGTGCCGGCTCCCGGTGGGCCCGGCGCCCGACGGCACCGACGACCGGGCTCGCGAGGTGCTCCGGGGTCTCGGGCGCGACGTCTGACGACGCCCCGACCCGTTCGGGTCACGGGAGGGCACCACGACCGGTCGGTAACCTGGTCCGATGCCTGCCCCCGTCACGGTCACCTTCCTCGGCGGGCTCGGTGAGATCGGCCGCAACTGCGCGGCGATCGACGTCGACGGTCGGCTGCTGCTCCTCGACTGCGGGATCATGTTCCCCGACACGGACATGCCCGGGATCGACCTCGTGCTGCCCGACTTCACGTGGCTGCGGGAGAACGCGGCCCGCATCGACGGCTGCATCGCCACGCACGGCCACGAGGACCACGTCGGCGGCCTGTCGTTCCTGCTGCGCGAGCTGTCGTTCCCGGTGTACGGGTCGCCCTTGACGCTCGGCCTCGCCCGGCACCGAATGGACGAGGCGGGGGTCCTGAAAAACACCGAGCTGATCCCGGTCGTCGACCGCGAGCGGCGCCAGATCGGCCCGTTCGACGTGGAGTTCATCCCCGTCGCCCACTCGGTGCCGAACGGGTTCGCCACCGCGTTCCACACCCCGCAGGGCACGATCCTGCACTCGGGCGACTGGAAGCTCGACCTGACGCCCATCGACGGCCGCCGCACCGACCTCGGCCTCATCGGGTCGATCGCGAAGGAGGAGGGCATCCGGCTCCTGCTGGCCGACTCCACCAACGCCGAGGAGCCCGGCCACACCCGCTCGGAGCGCTCGGTGGGCGGCGTCCTCGACGATCTCTTCGTGGCCAACCGGGGCCGGCGGATCATCATCGCCTGCTTCGCCAGCCACATCCACCGCATCCAGCAGATCTGCCAGTCGGCCATCGCCAACGGCCGCACCGTCGCCACGATCGGGATGTCGATGAAGAAGAACATGAAGCTG
Organism: Acidimicrobiia bacterium; assembly: GCA_013694495.1. Lineage (GTDB taxonomy): Bacteria > Actinomycetota > Acidimicrobiia > Acidimicrobiales > JACDCH01 > JACDCH01. The sequence goes on from JACDCH010000306.1 coordinate 7,148, forward strand.
GCCCGCGACATGGGGCTGCTGCGCATCCCCGACAACAAGCTCGTCGACATCGACGACATCAGCGACGTCGACCCGGCCAACACCTGCATCATCTCCACCGGCAGCCAGGGCGAGCCGCTCTCGGCGCTGGCCCTCATGGCCGCCGGCGAGAACCGGTGGATCAAGCTCGGCACCGAGGACACGGTCATCCTCAGCTCGCACCCGATCCCCGGCAACGAGGGGAACGTCTCCAAGGTGATCGACGGCCTGGCCCGCCTCGGCGTCGAGGTCATCCACTCCGGCGTCGCTGCCGTCCACGCCAGCGGGCACGCCAAGCAGGAGGAGATGAAAACGCTCCTCGGCGTGGCCGAGCCCGAGTGGTTCACCCCGGTGCACGGCGAGTACCGCCACCTGCGCCAGCACGGCCGCCTCGCTGTCGAGATGGGCGTCAACCCGGACCACGTGTTGGTGTGCGAGGACGGCGACCAACTCGTGCTCACCGACGGCGGGATCCGCCGGATGGAGAAGGCGGTGCCTGCCGGCTACCTGTACGTCGACGGCATCGTCGGCGACGTCGGCCACGGCGTCCTGCGCGACCGCAAGGTGCTGGCCGAGGAGGGCGTCGTCGTCGTGGTGGTCACCGTCGACGTGAGCGCCAAGGTCGTGCTCGCCGGCCCCGAGATCATCACCCGGGGCTGGGTCCACGCCAGCGAGGCCGAGGGCCTGCTCGAGGAGTGCGCCGCCGCCGTGCGGGCCGAGCTCGACAAGGCGCTCGCCGGCGACGGCGCCATCGAGCTCGAAACCCTTCAGCGCCACGCCCGCAAGGCTGCCGGCAAGTTCGTCAGCGACCGCACCAAGCGCCGCCCGATGATCGTCCCTGTCGTCCTGGAGGCTTGACCGATCGGGCGCCGGCGATGATGCCGGCGCCCGATCGGCCCTCAGCGACGGCCCCGGTCAGGAACCGATCGGGCCGCCGTCGTCCTTGGTGACGAGGACGGTCGCCGAGCGGGGCCGCTGGCCGGCGGGCCCATCGGGCCAGGAACTGAACCGCTTCGGGTTGGCAGGGTCGTTCGCGCCGGTCGGGGCCTCGCCGGGGTGCTGGATACCGACGAACATGGCCGTCTCGTCGGGCGTCACGAACACGCCGGTGATCTCCGAGACGTTGGGACCGGTCAGGAACCGCCGGACCTCGCCGGTGGCGGGGTCCGAGCACAGCATCTGGTTGTTCCCGAAGGCGACGTAGTTCGCGGCGCGGCTCTCGGGGTTGATCGAGCTCCCGGAGACGTCGGTCTGGATCCACAGCCGGCCGCTCGGGGCGACGTAGATGCCGTCGGGCGAGCCGAAGATGTCGCCGTCGACGTTCGAGCCGTCGGGGGCGGCGGCCGCCGGGTTGCCGGCCAGGACGTAGATGTCCCAGCGGAACGTGTCCTCCGTCCAGTCGTTCCGGTAGGACCACGTGACGATGTGCCCGTAGGGGTTGCCGTTGCCCGGGGGGTTCGTGTTCGGCCCGCCGCGGGGGTTGATCTCGTCGACGCCCGGGTTCGGCAGGCCCGTGCGGGGGTTCGTCCCCGGCATCCCGCGGGAGGAGTTGTTCGTCAGGGTCGCTACCGCCGTCAGGGAGTCCGGGAACGTGTCGATCCACTCGGGCCGGTCCATCGGCGTGGCGCCGACGAGGTCGGCCGCGGTGCGGGTGTTGATGAGGATGTCGGCCAGGGACCACCCGGCCAGGGCCGGATGGTCCGGCGTCAGCGCGATCCATTCGCCGAGACCCTGGCCGTCGGGCGTGGTGTCGCTGTGGAACTTGGCGACGTACAGGGTGCCGCGGTCGAGCGGGCTCTCACCGTTCTTCAGCATCGTGCGCCAGCGGTCGGCGGAGACGAAGCGGTAGATGTATTCGAACTGCTCGTCGTCGCCGGAGTACACGACGACCCGTCCATCGCGGGCTTCCTGGACCCACGCACCCTCGTGCTTGATCCGCCCGAGGGCCGTGCGCTTGACCGGGGTGGAGCCGGGGGTGAAGGGGTCGATCTCGGTCACCCAGCCGAACCGGTTGGGCTCGTTGGGTTCGGTGTCGACCTGGAACCGGCTGTCGGTGGTGTGCCACAGGTAGCCGAAGCCGGCGGCGTTGATGCCGTAGCGGCGCTCCGGCTGGGTCTGGGTGTCGTTCTTGCGGAAGTACCCGTTGAAGTTCTCCTCGCAGGCCAGGTACGTCCCCCAGGGGGTGAAGCCCATGGCGCAGTTGTTGAGCGTGCCGAGCGCGAGCGTCCCGGTGCGGTCGGCGCTCGTCTTCATGCGAGGGTCGCCGGCGGCGGGTCCGGCGATGCGGATCGGCGTCGTGCCGGTGATGCGCCGGGCGTAGCCGGAGGGGCGCACGATCCGCCACTCCCGGCGCAGGCCGTCGCGGCGCTGGGCGTCGTCGGGCTCGTTCTCGTCGCAGGGTGTGGCTCGGCCGCGACGGTCGATCTTGACGCGCTGCAGCTCGATGACGCTGACGCCGTGCGCCGCCAGCGATTTCGCCGTCTTCGCGGCGTTCCAGCCGGCAGTGCCGTCCGTGAAGAGGAGGACGTCGTCGGTGTACTCGTGGTTCTGGACGAGCAGGCCCCGCCCCTTGGCCCGACCGCCGTAGGTGCCGTTGGCATGCATCGGGAAGAAGACGACCCCGTCGTTGTGCATGCCCCACTGCTGCTCCTGGTCGGCCGCCGAGTTGCTGGCGTCCGGCGCGAACGCGGGCCCGTTCGAGATCGGGTCGCCCCAGGCGATCAGGACCTTGGCCGTGTAGCCCGGCGGCACGACGAGCGTGTCCGACAGCGAGACCGGCACGCTCTGGAAGCCGAGGAGCGGTCCGGCGTTGCCGCCGGCGGCCCCCACGGGCACGGCCCGCAGCAGTGCGTCCACCCCGAACAGAGCCGTTGCCCCTGCGGCGAGCCCGCCACCGAGGACCGCACGGCGGGACAGCCGGCCGGCCACCACATCGTGAATCGTCTCGTTGCCCGAGCTGTTGCTGATCATGTCGTCGTCGACCACACCCACGGTTTCCTCCCCAGGTCCGTGCGCTCGGGCCGGGTGGACCGAGCGCGGCGCGGACCGTACGAGGGCGCTCTGGCCGCGTCGTGGCGGGCCGAGGAACTCGCCTTGAACGCAGGATGAACCGATCGGGAGCCGCCGATCAGCCGGGCCGGACGGCCGCCACCGCCCTCGCTGCCGCCATCCCAAACCGCTGTTGGCCGTGGGGCTGGTGGTACGGTTGTGGCCACTGTGGCTGCAACCAGGACGCCCTCGAAGGGCAAGCCGAAGGCCAAGGGCCCGGCGCGGCCCCGCTCCCGCCCCGCGGCCCCGCCGCCGGTGTCGCCGCCGGTCACCGAGCGGCTCGGGCGCACCGCGACCACCGCCCTCGAGGGGCACCACGC